>JBEKDY010000203.1:0-8888 GCA_050014115.1 Candidatus Sulfotelmatobacter sp.
GCGTCGCGCTTGGGACAGCCACTTCTTAAAGGTTTGCCTCAGAGTCGAGATCGGCCCAGCCTCCCTTACAAAATCTGAAATACGGCTCAGCCGTGGAGTGGAACCTGTGTTTGCACCCACTAGGTTTCAACCCGTGAAGTCGAGCGTAGCCGTTCAAGTATCGTTGAACGCGCCGGCGATTCTGCGGCCAATTCGCCGGGAAGGGCCGACGCAGGCCCCACTGCTGCCGCTGCGGAACCCCATGCTCGGCGAGAAAGGGCTCGGCGAGGAGGGGTTCAGCGCCGAAGCTGCCCTTAGCGCCAATCACCCGATTGCGGAGGTCAGCCCACGTGGTCCGGAAGCGGTGAGCCAGTGCCGTCCGGGAGAAATTGATCCGCTCTACCTGTTTGCTTGCCGGGTGGAATGGGAGCGGCGTTCGGACACCAGTTCAGCCTGGGAACTGATTTCGGCGGCAGACAGTCCGCACGAAGACACGCGGGCCAACGCAAGGCAGTTGCTCGCGAGTTCACGGCACCTGGAGGGCGGCGGCAGTACGGCAGTCGCCGGGCTCCAGGTTTTCAAACCTCGGCGGTATCGAACGGTGGAGGCGAACATGAAGACCCCTTATGGACTTGAGATCATCGAAAACTGCTCCCAGTGCTTCTGCCGGAAAGCTGGATTCTTCTGCGGATTCTCCTCCGGGGTTGTGGAATCGCTCGACCAGATCAGCCATCACAGCACGATGCCGGCCGGAGCCATCCTGTTCGTGGAGGGACAGATTTCGCGCGGGATTTTCGTCCTTTGCTCGGGCAAAGTGAAGCTCTCGACGGCTTCACGCGAAGGCAAAGTGCTGATTCTGAAGACGGTAGAGGCCGGGGAAGTGCTGGGCCTGAGCGCCGCGGTTACTGGATTGAGCTATGAAATGACTGCGGAAACGGCGACACCGTGCCAGCTCAACTTCGTGGGCCGCAAGGACTTGCTGGAGATGCTGCATGCGAACAGCGAAGTGGGAGTGCACGCCGCGCAAAGCCTGAGCAGCGATTTTCAGTCCGCGTACCGCGATATTCGCGATCTGGTGATGGCGCGTTCGTCGGAGGGAAAGCTGGCGCGGCTGCTGCTGTCGTTTTCTCCCAGACAAACGGGTTCCGACGAACTCCATCTCAGGTCGGTGATGACGCACGAAGAAATGGCGCAGCGCATTGGCTCCTCGCGCGAAACCGTCACCCGGTTGTTGACCGAATTGAAGCGCAAACAACTGATTCGGCTGGATGGACCCACGCTGGTGATCCGCAGCCGGATCGCGCTTGAGACTTTAGCGGTGTAAGTCCCCCCTGTGCCTGGAGAGGGCCGGAATCTTGGCCCTCTCATTTTTTTTTTGGGGAATTACTTTCTTGAGGGGCGGTTTTTTCTGGAGGAAGGGTCCTTGCGAACTTAGAGTCCGAACAGTTCGCGCAGGCGCTTGGTCTGGGCGCGGCTGACGGGGACTTCGGTCTGCTTCTTGTCGTCCATACGGAGCTGGTAGGAACTCTTGAACCAGGGCACCACTTCGCGGATGCGGTTGATATTCACCAGGAAGGAACGGTGCGCGCGCCAGAAAAGATTGGGATCGAGACTGTCGAGTAATTCTTCCAGAGTCCGGCAATTCGAATGACCCTCGAAGCCCGTCATGCCCGCGGTGACCACGGTGATGACGCCGTCTTCGATGGAGGCATAGCAGATTTCCCGTTGATCCACCAGGAGCATGCGGCCGACCGACTTGAGAAGAATCTTCGAAAGCTGCGGCTTCTGCATTTCCAGCATGCGAACCAGGTTATCGATTTTTTCGGCGGGCAGAGTGCCGGACTCCTGCTTGGCTCGCGCTCGTTGCACCGACTGCGCGACCCGCTTCTTGTCGAACGGCTTCAGCAGGTAATCCACGGCGTTGACTTCAAAAGCCTTGACGGCGTATTGATCGAACGCGGTGGCGAAGACGATTTTGGGCAGCGGGACTTTCTTATCCAGCAACTTCTTGATGACGCCGAAGCCGTCGAGGCCGGGCATTTGCACGTCGAGGAAAACCAGGTCAGGATTGTGCTCTTTGATGAGGCTCACAGCTTCGAGGCCGTTCTTGCCCTGCGCGACCACGTCGACGTCGCCGGCATCCTTGAGCAGATAAGCGAGTTCGTCGCGGGCGAGCTGTTCGTCGTCCACGATTACGGCGGATAAGGGCATTCCAACTCCGGCTAGCCGAAAAGAGTACTCAGACAAGTATACTGCGTTTGCCGGGCCAGAGCGGGCGGGCGGAGCTTGCGGACGCTGGTTTTGAGCGTGGGACGAGCCCGCTTATTGCTGCTGGCGCTGCTGCATCATCGCGCCCATGTCCATCTTGGTGTAACCGGCCGGGGCTTCGAACAGGCTGGCAGGTTGCGAGCCTTCCTGAAGATTGCGCAGTTCTCCGCTGTTGTTTTTGCCCTGCCATTTCAACGGAAAGCGCACCTTGGCGTCGAGCCAAACGCGCGTGACATCCCCGCTCGAGTTGGTGGCCTCGTACTCAACTGCGCTGCGGCCGTTCACGGTATCGGTACCCACCTTGTGGCAAGTGCCGGCCTGAATGTGGGATATTTTCTGCCAATCGCCGCATGCATCTTGTACGTCCCCGACCGCAAAGAAGGAATATGTCTGGCGCTGTGCCTGCGCCTGAATGGACATTTCCATATACATGCGCTGTTGGGGCATCAGGACGGTCGAGGTCTGAGTGGCAAAATTCACAATGACCGCTCCACCACCGCGAGGACCGCTTGTCTGGGGCTCGATTCGCATTTTGTCTTTTGCGAAGTAGAGTTTGGCGGTGGTCGGCGCGCCCGGCTTTTGCAAGTCGACAACCTCGGCAGAAAACTCGGCTTGTGCCAGCACGAGGCTCGCGGCAAGCACGACCGCAAAGAAACTTGAGATGCGAACGATCGATCGCAGCATGATAATTTCCTTCATTTCTGGAATCGTTAGGTTGCGCCGGAACAGCGCAGGAAGCATAGCAGAATTTCCGTCCTGCGCGACGGCAGGGGAGCCAAGTTTCTTAACGGGATCATGAAGACGAGGGTCGAACGATCTGGTCGGTTGAGCGATCAAGTTCCGGTTGGTCTCTTGGGCTTTGACAAATCGTTCGCGATCCACTTCGAGAGGAAAGAACTTTTATGGCTTTCGAAGCCTAGCTTGCGGTAAAGCTCTAGCGCGTTTGTATTGGCGTGCATCACTTCGAGGTGTAGTGCGGTCACGTTCAGTGAGCGCGCGGCATCTTCGAGGAAGGCCATGGTCTTGCGTCCCCAGCCGCGGCCGCGGTAGCCGGGGAGCAGATAGAACTCGTCGACGAAAGCGTCGCGTCCCAGCCACTCCAGGCTGTAGCCGAAACAGAGCACGATGTAACCGACGGGCAGTTCGCGTTCTGTCTTTTCGTGTTTATCGGCTGCGTCTGTGTTGGCAAGGACGAGCCACACGCGGCCGAGATTCGGATCGCGCAAGAGCGTGATCAGGGCGGAGCGTGCTTTTCGTTCATCGAAGGCGTGACCATCGAAGGCATAGTAGTCGCGCATGAAGGGAAGCAGAGTGTCGGCGTCGGATTCCGTCGCGGCGCGGAACGACGGGTCGGCGATCGATGGTTCGGTGCTCATGGTTCGGTGCTCATGGCTCGGC
Source organism: Candidatus Sulfotelmatobacter sp. (assembly GCA_050014115.1). Taxonomy (GTDB): domain Bacteria; phylum Acidobacteriota; class Terriglobia; order Terriglobales; family Acidobacteriaceae; genus Sulfotelmatobacter. Next base: position 3,646 of record JBEKDY010000203.1, read on the forward strand.
GCTCACGCGACGTTCTCTAAGGCCAGCGCCATGCCCAGGCCGCCACTGACACAGAGCGTGGCGACGCCGCGTTTCGTGTTGCGCTTGAGCATTTCGTGCAGCAAGGTGACGGTGATGCGCGTTCCGGTGCAGCCGATGGGATGGCCTAGGGCGATGGCGCCGCCGTTGACGTTGAGCTTGTCGCGGTTGAAATTTAATTCGCGGTCGCAGGCCAGAACCTGCGCGGCGAAAGCTTCGTTCAGTTCGATGAGGCCGAAATCGTGCAGTTTGAGGTTGTGTTTTTCTTCCAGCTTGCGGAGCGCCGGGACTGGGCCGATTCCCATGATGCGCGGGTCAACTCCCACAGTGGTGACGGCGGCGATTCGTGCCAGCGGCTTCAGGTTGTTGCGCTTCACGAAGTTTTCGCCGGCGACGAGTAGGGCGGCCGCGCCGTCGGTGATGCCGGAAGAATTGCCGGCGGTGATCGTGCCAGTCTTCGAGAATACGGGGGCCAGCTTGCCGAGTTTTTCCAGACTTGCGTCGGGGAAGGGATGCTCGTCGCGGCTGAAGGTGGCCGCGCCTCTCTTGCCTTCGATGGTTACCGGCGTGAGTTCGTCGTTGAAGCGTCCGGCCGCAATGGCGCGAGCGGCGCGGGTTTGGGACAGGAGGGCGAATTCATCCTGCTCGTCGCGCGAAATTTTATACTGCTCGGCCAGCACTTCGGCGGTTTCGCCCATCACCATTTTCGCCAGGGGACAGAAGAATCCGTCGCGATACATGCCATCGACCAGTTCCTGATTGCCCAGGCGAAATCCCCAGCGCGCTTCGAGATAATAAGGAACCCGCGACATGGATTCGGTTCCTCCGGCGAGAATGCAACTGGCATCGCCGAGCAGGATGGACTGATACGCCAGCGCAATCGACTTCATCCCCGAGGCGCAGGCTTTGTTCACGGTGAACGCGGGCGCTTCTTGCGGAATGCCGCTGCGCATGGAAATCTGCCGCGCGGGATTCGGTCCGCCTCCGGCCTGGCGCGCGTTGCCGAAGATGCTTTCCTCGATCTGTTCCGGTTGTACTCGGGCTCGCTCGATGGCGGCTTTGGCGGCAACCACGCCCAGGTCGGCGGCCGTGAGTGAGGACAGCGATCCGCCAAACTTGCCGATCGGCGTGCGCACGGCGGAGAGAATGTAAACAGCCTGCAAGGTACCTCCAAACAGTTGAGTCTAGCAGGAGACATTTGTTGTATTCTATGAGCACCTAAAAAGGTGCTGAAGGAAGCTAAAATCATGATCGACCTCACCCAGGACATCCAATCGCTAACGGCGTTCCGCCGCCGTTCGGCAGACTTCCTCAAGCAACTGCGGAAGAGCAAGCGCCCCGTGGTCCTTACGGTGAAGGGCAAGGCCGCCGCCGTGGTCCAGGACGCCGGAGCCTACCAAAGGCTGCTCGACATCGCGGCAGCCGCCGATTCCCGCGAAGGCATTCGCCAGGGACTGGAGCAGTCGAGGAAGGGAGAAGGCCAGCCGGCACGCGAGTTCTTCCGGGAGTTTGAAGCCGAGATCAAGAAAAAGCATGGCTTATCTCGTTAAACTCATGCCGCGAGCGAGGCGTGATTTGAGATTGATCTTCGATTACATTCACGCCGGCGAAACCCCTGCAGCTTTCCGCTGGTATCGGGGCCTCGAGCGAGAAATCCTTAGCCTGGAAGAAACTCCCAATCGGTGTCCTTCCGCTCCCGAGAGCGGCAACCTCAGGCATTTGTTATACGGTCGTAAACCGCGCGTCTATCGCGTGATCTACCGCGTGTTGGAGGAAAAGAAGCAGGTGCATGTCCTCCACATCCGCCACAGCGCGCAGCGCAGATTTCGGAGTCCAGACCTCAAGTAGCCGTCGACGTTTGCAAAGTGGGAACAAGACGGCAGGCTGCATGCCTTGACTGTCCGCGATATACTGACCACGGCGTACAGGACGCCGCCCGTCCGCGGAGAGGACCGAGTCCACCTGAGCGACAACTGAAAATCAGGTTCGTAACGAACCTCCTTTCGCCCGACATAGCGGACCCCGGGTGTATGACCACAGAGGAGGTCCGTCATGGCTGCACATCAGTTTTACGATCGTCACTTTCCGGTTCGCCCCAACCTCGAACAACTCCGGCATCAGGCCAAGGATTTGCTGCGTGCTTTAAAGCGCGGCGACGCGGCTGCGGTCGCCGAGCTGCGGAAGCATCACTCAAAAGCAATCGATCCTGCTGACGCCAAAGTTTCCGACGCGCAGTTTGTATTGGCGCGCAGTTACGGTCTTGCGAGTTGGCCGCGGCTTGTGACTGCCTGCCATATGACCGACGCCATCTGGCGCGGCGACGTCGAGGCTGTGCGCGAGCTGGTGTTGAAAGATCCGCGGCTGCTGCGCGAAGCCGCGCGCGGCATGGCGGACAGCAACTGGGGTCCGCCGATGTCGTATGCGGCGAACGTTGGGCAGGACGCGATCATCCAGATGCTGCGCGATCTTGGCGCGACTGACTTGCAGCACGCCTTCGACCGCGCGTGCCTGCAGGGCAAAATCGAGACGGCACGACGGCTCTACGCCATGGGCGCGCGCCCTACGCCGGGCTGCGTGATGGGGCCATGCGAAACGCTGAACGCTTCGGGATTGTCGCTGTTGTTCGAACTCGGCGCCGAATTCGCGGACGGGCACGGTAACGGCCTCGCACCCGTTGCTCTACTTCTGCAAACCTATTCCCGGTGGCCCAAGGGAAAACACGAATGCCTTGAACTCATCGCCGGGCGTGGCGTCGCTTTGCCTGATACGCCCACGATGGCGGTCCATCGCGGGCGCATCGATCTGCTGGAGGCGCATCTCGCGCGTGATCCGCATCTGCTGACGCGCACGTTCTCGCATGAAGAAATTTATCCGCCCGAAGTCGGATGCGGCCCTGATCGTTCGTTCGGGCTGCATGGCACGCCGCTGGCGGGCACCACGTTGCTGCACCTGTGCGTCGACTTCGACGAAATTGAGATCGCGCGCTGGTTGATCGAGAGAGGAATGGACGTGAACGCGAAAGCCGAGTTCGATGCCGACGGCTTCGGCGGCCATACGGCTCTGTTCGGCTGCGTGGTCTCGCAGTCCTACCGTTGCGGGCGACAGGAGGACGCAGTTTTCACGCGGCTGCTGCTCGATCACGGCGCCGACCCCAATGCCCGCGCGTCGCTGCGAAAACGGCTGCTTTTCGTCAAAGATAACTCCATGCATGAATACCGCGACGTCACTCCTCTGGCCTGGGGTGAACGCTTCCAAGATCAGGACTGGGTGAACCGCGCAGCGATGCGGCTGATTGCGGAGTATGGGGGTCGCGAGTGACGCACGGGAAAGGCTGCTGGCTTCGATCAGCTTTTTGGTTCGATGTTCGATGGCTCGATCTGCGTAGTATTTTCGGCTCCACAAACGTACAATCGTGTCCCTGAAAGGACGGTGCATATGGTCTTAGGGATGAGTTTAGCGACATTCACTCTGGTCCACGTGGTGATAAGCCTGGTGGGGATCGTCTCTGGATTGCTCGTTCTGTACGGGCTGATCAAGGGGAAGCGGTTCGACGGCGCGACTGCGATCTTCCTGGCGACCACGGTGTTAACAAGCTTGACCGGATTCCTGTTTCCGTTCACGCACCTGCTGCCGTCGCATATCGTCGGGATTATTTCGCTGGTGGTGCTGGCGGTGGCGATCCTGGCGCGCTATGCGCTTCATCTTGTGGGATCGTGGCGTTCGATCTACGTGGTCTCCTCCGTGCTTGCACTCTATTTGAATGTGTTTGTGCTGGTGGTGCAGTCGTTCCTGAAGATTCCGGCAGTGCACGCGTTAGCTCCGACGCAGAAAGAGCCGCCATTCCTGATTGTGCAACTTATTGTGCTGGCGATTTTCATCGTGCTGGGAATCTTCGCGGTGAAGGGATTCCGTGGCGCGCCGGCCGCGGCAGAGGCAGCGTGGAAGAGTTCCAAGGCGTCGTGAGTGGCTTTCAGGTGGCGTTTCGGGTTGTGTCCAATGGAGCCGCGGCAGGTGCTTGCGGGCTGACCCCATCCGATTTGCCATGTTATAATCTTTTATTCTCAGTTGTTTAGCAGGAGGGCTGTATCGATAAGCGTTTTATCCGCACCAACGATCGCATCCGGGCGCGCGAAATCCGCGTGATTGACGACGAAGGGGCGCAGATTGGAATCTTGCCGCCTTTCGAAGCGCTCAAGATGGCCCGAGCCAAAAATCTGGACCTGGTTGAGATTTCACCTACCGCGCAGCCCCCCGTGTGCCGGATTATGGACTACGGGAAGTATCTGTATCAGCAGGAAAAGAAAGAGCGCGAGGCCAAGAAGCACCAGAAGACGATCACGGTGAAAGAGGTCAAGTTCCGCATCAATGTGGACGACCACGATTACGAGACAGGTAAAGGCGACGATCTTTTTCCGCGGGCGCGAGATGACGCGCACCGGCTTGGGACGGCAGATTCTGGAGCGGCTGATCAAGGATGTGGAGCCGCACAGCATTGTAGAATTTCGCCCGCGGCAGGAAGGCAATACGCTGCACGCGATTCTGGCGCCGAAGAAGACGGCGGTCGAACGGGAGAAGGAACGAGAGAAGGAAGCCAAGCAAAAGGCGAAGCAGGAGAAGCAACTGCAGCAGGAGAAAGAGAAACAGCCGGCGCCGGCCGCAGCCGCGGCGGTGGCTCCCAATCCCACTCCGCAAGCGTAGCGGCGCAAGGTTTGCCTTTCGCGATACTCCAAGATTTAGAATTTTAGATTTTTGAATTTCTGAAGGCTGGCGGCTGAAACCGACAGCTGATTTTGAGGACTTATGCCGAAATTGAAAACCCACAAAGGCGCCGCCAAGCGCTTCAAGAAAACTGCAACCGGGAAGGTGAAGCGGGGGCGTTCGCACCTGCGTCACATCCTGACTTCCAAGGGCACCAAGCGCAAGCGCAAGCTGCGTCATACCAGTGAGAAATCAGGGCTAGGGATCGGAGGTTAGAGGTCAGGTCGTGTGCATAAGTTTTTTGACCCTGAGCTCTGGCCCTAACCCTTGTTTCAGGCGTGTGAAGAGGTCAGAGATCGCCGCAGGGCGAATCTTCCTTACCTCCAGCCGCCAGTAATAGAAAATAAAAAAGGAGCAAGCCATGCCACGTGTAAAACGCGGAACCAAACGCCGCGCGAAACGCAAAAAGATATTAGACCGCGCCAGCGGATACTTTCTTACTAAATCAAAACTCTACCGCTCGGCGA
>JBEKDY010000204.1:0-7970 GCA_050014115.1 Candidatus Sulfotelmatobacter sp.
TCGGGTGGTGTCGGCTCGGTGGCGCACGGCGGCTTGCGCGACTTCGGTACAGTGCGTGCCCTTGAGGTGGTCACCATGGAAGCGGAGCCGCGAGTCGTGCGGCACGAGGGCGAGGAGGTTCACGACATTCTGCACGCGTGGGGCACAAACGGCGTCATCACGCGCATCTGGCTGGCGCTAACGCCGGCTCTGGAATGGTCGCAGTGTGCAGTTGCTTTCGATAAGTTCGATTCCGCCTTCGACTTCAGCGAGCGCATCGCCACGGACGCATCGTGGACCAAACGGCTGGTCACAACCTTCGAGTGGCCAATTCCGTCGTTCTTTGCGCCGGTACGGCGATATGCTCCTGAGGGCAAGGCCTTGATCTTTTTTTTAATTGCCTCGGCGGAATGTGCGGCGCTCGAAGCTGCGGCGCGAGAGGCAGGTGGAACCGTCACTTACTCCGGCGCATATCGCGGCTTGCGCAGTACCCCGTTGCTCTCCGACTACACCTGGAACCATACGACGCTGTGGGCATTGAAGACGGATCCAGCCTGGACCTATCTGCAATGTGGGTTCGATCGGGTGACGGTGCGCGATCAGTTCGTGCGATTGAAGGAACGGTTTCGCGACGAAATTCTTTTTCACATCGAGTTCATGAAAAACGGCAGCGGACAAGTGATTCCCGGCTCTATCCCGCTGGTCTACTACACCACCGAAGCCCGGCTGAACGAGATGATTGATTTTTGCCGTGCGATCGGCGTGTTCGTGGCGAATCCGCACGTGAACAACGTCGAAGGCGGAGGACGCTACCGCGCGGACAACGTGCAGCTGCTCGCCAAACAACGCTACGACCCTAAGGGGCTGCTGAATCCAGGCAAGATGATTACGTTCAAGCGGGAAGATGCAGCGGCCGAACCGGCGACGATAGAAACGGTCCATACGCGATGAAGATATGCCGATGAAAACATGGATTCCCGACCAGCGAAACTTCGCTTATCTGAACTGGAAACAGGTAGACGCGCTGTCTCGTGATTCTACTTTGCTGGTGTTGCCGACAGCCGCGATCGAGCAGCACGGGCACCATCTTCCCCTGGCCACGGACACTCTCATCAACCACCTGCTGCTCGGCCACGCTCTGGACAAACTGCCGGCGGAACTTCCCGTGTTTGCGTTGCCTCCAGTGCTCTACGGCAAGAGCAACGAGCATATTGGATTTCCTGGAACACTTTCGCTGAGTGCGTCCACATTTATGGCAGTATTGCGCGATTTGGGGGCCAGCATTTCAAAAGCTGGATTTCAAAAGCTCGTGCTCTACAACACACACGGAGGAAACACGGCATTGATCGACGTGATGGCCCGCGACCTGCGCGCCGAGTTCGGGTTGCGGACTTTCGCGCTGCATGGTTCGGGCGGGATTTCGTTTGAAGGTTTAAGCCCTCAAGAAAAAGCCTATGGGTTCCACGCCGGCGAAGTCGAAACGGCGTTACTCCTGGCGTCCGTCCCGGAGCTCGTGGATCGGACGGCTTACACCACCAACTACATCGCGAACATCGCTAATCCCCAACTGCTGTTACCGGAGAACGCTCCCGCGACCTTCGCCTGGCTCACGCGCGACATCGCGCCCAGCGGCGTGATGGGCGACCCGCGACCGGCCACCGCGGAGAACGGTGCGCGCTGGCTTGATCAGGCAGCGACGCGGTTGGCGGCGGCTCTGGGAGCGATGGTCCGCTATCCGAACCCGCAGACTCCATGAACAATACGACATTCGTGGATTGCGGCAACGGAGTGCGCCTGGAACGCGGCGTACGCTGCCGGATGTCCGACGGAGTGGAGTTGGTTTCCGATCACTATCTTCCGCCCGAGGCCTGTCCACATCCCACGTTGTTGATGCGCCAGCCTTACGGTCGCGACATCGCGTCCACCGTGGTCTGCGCCCACCCCGTATGGTTTGCGCGGAACGGTTACAACGTCGTTATCCAGGATGTGCGTGGGCGCGGCGACTCCGAGGGGGAGTTCTATCCCTTCCGCAATGAAGCCCGCGATGGCGCGGAAACTATCGCCTGGCTGCGCGCGCGGCTGGAAGCGAACGGCCGCGTCGGCATGTACGGTTTCTCGTATCAGGGAATAACACAGCTCCTCGCTGCCGCCGAACGGCCGGAAGGTTTGGTATGCATTGCTCCGGGCATGACGGCCTGCGACCTTTATCACGGCTGGTTTTATCACAACGGAGCATTGCGCTTGGCCTCCAGCCTGGGTTGGGGACTGCAGATGTTGAAGGCAGATACCCGCCGTAAGCACCTGCGCGAAGCGAGCGACAAGCTGGAACACGCCTGGGCAAACTTGGCGGCGCAGACCAGCATGTTGCCGTTTCGTTCCCATCCTGCCTTGCATGGCGAAGGCGTGCCGCAATATGTGCTCGACTGGTTCGATCACACTGAGCACGGAGAGTACTGGGCCTCTATGGATTTGAGTGGACTTGAAGTAAATAAACCGGAAGTGAGCCGATCGCTCAACCGCATTGCGGTGCCGGCACTTCATTTCTCGGGTTGGTACGACACCTATCTGAAGGGATCGATCGATGGCTTTTTAGCATTGTGCAATCACGCAGGCAGCGTCTTTGCGCGGCAGCACCAGTATCTGGTCGCCGGGCCTTGGATACACATTCCCTGGGGAGATCGGGTTGGCGCGGCGAACTTTGGGGACGAGGCGCTGCTCAACACGGATTCACTTCTGCTGCGTTGGTTCAATCACTGGCTAAAAGATTCCGGGGAGTTCGCCGACGAACCTCGCATACGGCATTTCGTGCTGGGGGAAAACCGCTGGCGTGAGTCCGGCAGCTTTCCCACCAACGCAGATTACGGACTGTATCTGCACAGCGCAGGCAAAGCGAATTCGCGCAAAGGGGATGGCCTGCTCTCGACGATGCCGGCAGAATCAGCCGAACTTTGCGACGTCTTTGTCTACGATCCAGAAGTGCCGGTGCTGGCGCCGGGCGGACCGGCGGCGCAGAGCGGACAATTCGACCAGGGAGCGCTGGAGCTGGGCAACAATGTGCTCGTCTATACGACAGTGCCGCTCGCTTCGCCCTTGCGGATTTTTGGCGCGCCTCGCATCGTGATCTACAGCGCGACGTCCTCCGCCCATACGGACCTCGCCGCGAAGTTAGTACGAGTCAGGCCCAACGGCGCCGCAGAATTCATTTGCATCGGCATAGCGCGATCGACCTGGCTGTTCCGCGAAACGGCGTACGCCGCGGATACCATACATCGCTGGGAATTCGACCTTGACCCTACGTCCTGCGCATTTGCGGTTGGCGACTGCGTGAGGCTTGAGGTCGCCAGCACCGCCTTTCCGCTCTACGACCGTAATCCCGGAAGCGGCGTGCCCTCGCGCCTTGCAACGTCATGGGACTGGCGACGGTCAACCCAGATTGTCTACCACGATCGCGATCATTCCTCGGTGCTGTACCTGCCATTGTGCGAAGGAGAAAAGCACGAACGAGAAAAGCACGAGGCGGAAGCATGAAGCGCGACGGTACAGTGCCTGAGGTCGAGTTCGATGGCGTGACCAAACGCTATGGCAACGGACACCCTGTTCTGGAAGCGGTGAACCTGACCATCCTGAAGGGCGAATTTGTGAGCATCATCGGCCCTTCGGGATGCGGCAAATCCACGGTCCTGAAGCTAATTTCCGGATTGACCATGCCAAGCGAGGGGACCGTCCGCGTAGATGGCATGACGCCGAAGAATGCAAGAGAAACGGTTTCTTACATTTTCCAGGACGCGACGCTGCTGCCCTGGCGCACGGTGCGACAGAACGTTGCTCTCGCGCTGGAACTGGAAGGCGCAAGCAGCCATCGCCGTGAAGAGAAAACCGGCGCCTTGCTCAATCTGGTTGGCCTGGACGCTGTCGCTGACGCCTACCCTCGCGAACTTTCTGGCGGTATGAAGATGCGCGTTTCGATCGCACGAGCGCTAGCCACCAATCCGCGACTTTTGCTTATGGACGAGCCGTTCGCGGCGTTGGACGAAATGTCTCGCGATCGTTTGAACGAAGAGGTCCTGCGCTTACGTGCGGAACAAAAATGGACCGCGGTCTTCGTCACACACTCGGTGGCGGAGGCGGTTTTTCTTTCCACACGCATCGTCGTGATGTCGCCAAATCCCGGGCGACTCTACTCCGTGCTTTCAGTTGAGCTCCGGCAACCGCGCACCGCGGAGCTGCGCACCGCGACAGAGTATGAAGAGCTGGTTGGCCATGTTTCCCGCACCTTACGGGAGGCTCGCTCGCAATGAAGCGAAAATTGATCACGTTGGCCAACTCCCTCGCCGTTTTTGCCGCGCTGCTGGCCTTGTGGCAACTCGTTCTATGGGTGTTCCGCGTGCCGCCATTCATGCTGCCTTCGCCGTGGGCCGTCACACGGGCGGTTGGCCGCCGCTTACCTTCGCTGGAGACTGCTTTCGCCATCACCGGAGAGGAAGCTCTGGGCGGATTGCTCGCGAGCATCGTCGCGGGCGTCGCCATCGCCTTGATCTTCGCGCAATCCCGCTGGATCCGGCGAATGCTTTACCCCTACACTTTGCTGCTGCAGACGGTACCGATCGTTGCGATTGCGCCTTTGATTCTCATGTGGGTGGGCGCGGGCACGGCTTCCGTCACGCTGATCGCCTTTATCATTTCGCTGGCGCCGATTATCGCCAACACTACGCAAGGACTGGTAAGCGTCGAAGAGAACATGGTGCACCTTTTTCTGATGCATAACGCATCCCCCGCGCAATTGCTGTTCAAGTTACGCCTGCCCCACGCAGTGCCATCTCTGTTTGTCGGGATACGCATCGCCAGCGGCATCGCCGTGATCGGAGCTATCACCGGCGAACTTTATGCCGGTTCGAGCCGTGTGGGCGAAGGTGGTCTGGGTTACTCCATCCTGTATGCGTCGTCACAGCTGCAGACTGACTATTTGTTTGCGCTCGTGCTCGCAGCGACCGTGCTGGGGTTCAGCTTCTTTTTTCTAGTGATGTTTTTCGAATGGTACTTTCTGCATCGCTGGCACGAGTCGGCCCGGACGCCGGAGGTTGAGTGAGCAGGGATAAGTAAGCAAATGAGCGACGAGAACGAGTGAGCAACCGACGCCACACGATGGAGATCTGATCATGCTGCGACTGGAAACCGAAACCGGATGGTGGCTGGTCACGCATCCTGATCATGCACGCCTGGCCGGAGCATTTGCCGAACGTTGGGGGAACGATCGCTTCCTGGCGCCTGAACCCCGCGCGCATGTGTTGAAAGGCATCTCTTGCCACGACGATGGCTGGGCCGCACGCGACGCTGCTCCGCAGATCACTCGCCAGGGAAAGCCCAGCGCATTTTCCAGTGAACTGGTGGGAAAGTATTCGGCTTTTGAGGAAATCGATCTGGCTGACTACCTCGCCGTTCGGGACCGCGCGGTGCGTCTGATTGCTTCCGAAGATGCTTATGCGGCCCTGCTCATCTCGATGCATACCTACAGTCTCTTGAACGACCACGCCGACCGCTCGACAATCGCTCGCGATCAACTGCCTTTGCTCGACGATTTCCTCGCACAGCAGAGGGCTCTACAGCAATCGCTGCTGACGCAGATTAGCTCCGACACACGATTCGCGCCGGAACAAACCAGCGAAGCGGCCATTCTCGATCATTTTCGGCTGCTGCAAGCGACGGACAATCTCTCGTTGCTTACCTGTGTGAACTTTCGTCGACCTGCCAACCTGTTGCATCCCTTGCCAATACGCGGCGGCGTACACAGTCGCGTCGAAGTACGGTCGGTGTCGACACGGCACTTTATCCTCGATCCCTATCCCTTTGCCGAGCCTTCCCTAAGTTTCCTTTTCCCCGCGCGACGGGTCGAAGGTGTCGTCTTCAAGTCAGCAGCGGAACTGCAAGAACATTACAACAACGCGCCGGTTGAAATGCTCTCGGTCACGGTGAGCGCGAATTGAAAGCAGCAACGCCGACTGCAGTCCGAACGATTCAGGGCAGCAGGGATACATGCGCCGAAACGATCCGCCAGCCTTCCGGGAGGCGCACCCAGACTTGACTTTGTCTACCGTAGACTGTCCGCGAGTTCACGGCGCGCTCGAATTCGAGCGTGATACTGCCGTGGTCGCGTCCAAAGGTCACGATGTCCAGGCGCCGAATCGTCCGCGCCAGGTTCACCGGCGCGCGGCCCTTGCGAAATGCCGCGATCTCGTCAATTCCATGAAGATTCTCCGTCACGCCGAAGCGCATGGCGTGCTCCGAAGCCCAAAACATTTGTGTCAGAGTCTCGGCGTCGTTCGTCACCAGAGCGGTTTCGTAGCGGGGATACAGCGCCCGCAGTTCTGCAACAATTTCAGGGTCGTTGATATTCATAATTCAGAAAAACGTTCAGAGAAATGTTCAGAAAAGTCTCCGCGCAGGTAAAACATGTTTGGGAATCGCCGCACTCACGGTGAACATCGGTTCGTTCACTACCTGGCTCAGCCGCAGATGCATCGCAACACTGCAAAGCAAATAAGCATGGACTGCAGTGAACTTCCAGCGGTCTACCAGCAGATCGATCATGCGCGAAGTTGCGGCGCGGGCGGCGGCGACGGTGTCCCTATCTGACTCGACAACAATCCACGCCTCCGCTTCCGCATGCACCGGATGTGCGGCAGATTCGACGAGGGGACCCGGCAGCGGCCGCCGTTTATGCAAGTGGAATCGCAAGGTCACATCGGCCGGGCACTCGATGCCGTTAATACAGACTTCTCCGTCACCCTGGGCAGCATGGGCATCGCCGGCAGAAAAAAGAGCCCCGCGGTTCAGCACCGGCAGAAAAAGAGTGGCCCCTTGCGACAACTCACGGACATCCATGTTGCCGCCGAAGATTCCAGGGGGCCGCGTGCGAAATTCTCCGTCCTCGGCAGGGGCAACTCCCATGACACCACAGAACGGGCGAAGAGCAACCACGGCCGGCGCAAGTGACCTGCTGACCGCGCCCTCGAGTTGCCAGTGAAAAAGATACGGTTCTGAAAAGCGCTCTTTGAGGAAGCCGAGTCCCGCGATCACGCTCGACCAGCCCCAGCCCTTGTGTGCCACTTCGAGCACATCGATTTGCAGCACGTCGCCGGGTTCGGCTCCTTCCACGAAAATGGGCCCGGTCAGTGCGTGAATGCGTCCGCGGTCGATCCCGAGGAAATCGCCCACGTTCATTGCGGGATGCACCTGCGCTCCACTTGAATCGAGGCACTGCAGATGAACGGTGTCGCCGGGAGTTACGCGGAGTCGTGGTTCCAGAGCGCGATTCCAGCGCGAGTGAGTCGGCTCGGCAGATAAAGTGAGTTCGGCCATCAGCGCTCGATCTCCACCGTCATCTGCACTTCGACGAGCGCATTCCGCGGCAAAGCAGAAACACCGATCGCAGCCCGCACGTGGTGGCCAGCCTCGCCAAACACTTCCACCAGCAGGTCCGACGCACCATTGATGACTTTCGGCGAATCCGCGAAACCAGCGACAGCATTGACGTAGCCGTTGACGCCGACGATGCTTCTCACCAGGTCGAGCGACCCGAGGTGGCGCTTCAACACCGCGAGCTGTGTCAGAGCGCAGGCCCGCGCTGCGGCGTAACCTTCGTCCACCGTACGGTCGAGGCCAACAGTTCCCGTGATGACTACCTCGGCGCTGGTGGAAATCACGCCAGAGAGATAAACCATGCTGCCCACCGTCTTCGCAGGAACAAAATTGCCGCCGGGGGCTGGCAAGCCTGGCAGAACGATGCCCATATCATGGAGTCGCTTTTCTAGTCCTGCTGCCACCGGTTCCTGCTCCTCCGCGCTTCGAATGAACGTCAATCTAACATACTGCCGTTGGTGAGAAATTTCGCGGTGAAATTCCGCTTGCATCTTCCGGTCTGCACGCTAACATGGCCCATGCAACGACCTTTGATTGGCCTGCTCGCCGCTGGAATCTTGCTGGCCGCGAGCGTG
>JBEKDY010000205.1:0-13851 GCA_050014115.1 Candidatus Sulfotelmatobacter sp.
GCCTTGTCCGTATCCGCCTGCCGTTGCGCCTGGCTGTAGTCCGCAGTGACAGTGGCCGCGCCCGCTTTCTGAGTCATCAGATCGCTTTCGAGCTTTACTCGCAGACTCTGGTATTCGGCTTCAGCCGCCTTCAGTTGCAGCTGGGCGTCCACGGCCGCCTGCTCCACCTGGGGATTGCTCATTTCCAGAAGAATGTCATTCGCTTTCACCTGCGAGCCCGGCAGCAGGCGAATGCGCACTACGGTAGCTTCAGTTTCGGCGGGAATCTGGCGAACTGCTTCCTGGGCAGGGACGAGCGAGCCCGGTCCGCGCACCTGCCGCAGCATGGATCCGTGCTTCACCGTGTCAGTCCACACGGTTCCTCGCTCCACGGAGGGCGCTGCCGGCCTGAGACGCATCACTCCGACCGTCGCTGCCGCGATGACGGCGACACCGATCACTCCAAACACAATCTGGCGGCGCAGTTTCTGACGCTTGAATTCTGGGCGGGCGATGTCCATCAAGCTTCTCTATGGCAACTCGACCGCCACATCTCAACAGGCCCTAAATGGCTGAAGCAATGTAAGATAAGCCCTCGTGGCTGTTCGATGGTAGGACTGCGGTGTCCACTGCCGGAACCGACTGTCCATTACCGGACAACACAGCACAACTCGATCCAGCGATTCTACGAACAAGTATCTATGAACAAAAAAGACCGCGAACTGGGAATGAATCGTTCGATCACGCGCCGTGATTTTCTTAATGGCGTCGCCGTCGGTGTGGGTGGCGCGATCGCCACGCCACATTGGCTGGCTGCGCTCGATTCGCACGAGTACGCTCCCGAAAAAGACGCCAAGTACTATCCTCCCGCCCTAACTGGGATGAGAGGCAACCACGATGGCACTTACACCTTCGCTCACCGGCTGCGGGATGGCGAATCCTGGGACAGCATTGGCAGCCCGGAAACAACCGGTGAGACTTATGACTTGATCGTCGTGGGCGGCGGCATCAGCGGTCTGGCCGCCGCGTATTTTTATCGCCAGAGTTCCGGAAACAAGGCTCGCATCCTCATCCTCGACAATCATGACGACTTCGGCGGACACGCCAAGCGCAACGAATTTCGCGCCGGCAATCGCCTCCTGCTCAGCTACGGAGGCACACAATCCATCGAGAGTCCGTCCCGCTACAGCGACGTGGCCAAAGGGCTCCTCAAAGATCTTGGCATCGACACACAGCGGTTCTACAAAGCCTACGATCAGCGACTGTATTCGTCGCTCAAGTTGGGAACCGGCGCCTTCTTTGATAGAGAAACGTTCGGTGAGGATCGCTTCGTTACTGGAATGGGAGTTAGGCCTTGGGCGGAGTTTCTCGCCAAAACGCCGCTCTCCGAAGTTGCCCGCCGCGACATCGCGCGAGTATACGCAGACAAAATAGACTACCTGCCAGGCCTGTCGCGCGACCAGAAGCGCGCGCGGCTGAACAAAGTCAGCTACGCCGATTTCCTCACCAAAATCGCCAGAGCCCACCCCGATGTCCTTCCTTTTTTTCAGACCCGCACGAATGATCTGTGGGCAGTCGGCATCGATGCCGTCTCTGCCCTGAGCTGCTACGAAGCCGGTGACGACTACGGCGTTGGATACCCAGGTTTCGATGGAATGAATCTGGGAGGTAATTCTGGAGAGAAGGAGGAGCCCTACATCTTCCATTTCCCCGACGGAAATGCCTCGATCGCCCGCACGCTGGTGCGCTCGCTGATCCCGGGTTCGATTCCCGGCCACACTATGGAAGACGTGGTCACTGCGCGGGCCGACTACAGCCGCCTGGACGCTTCCGGCTCACCGGTTCGCATTCGACTCAACAGCACGGTTGTGCACGTGCGCCAAGCAGGACCGGATCCCGCCCGCGAGGTCGAGGTCGCCTATATGCGTGGAGGAAAGGTCCAGACCGTCCGGAGCAAACGCTGCGTCCTCGCTTGCTATAACGGGATGATCCCCTATCTGTGTCCGGAACTTCCCGCCAAGCAGAAGGAAGCGCTCGCCTATGGCGTGAAAGCGCCGCTTGTCTATACGCAGGTCGCGATCAGAAACTGGACGTCGTTCCAGAAGTTGGGCGTTCACCAGATAGTGGCGCCTGGCAGCTACCACTCTTATGTTGCGTTGGATTTTCCGGTGAGCCTGGGGGAATACAATTTCCCCAGCAAGCCGGAAGAACCCATGGTGCTTTTTATGCTGCGCACCCCCTGCCAGCCTGGCCTTGCGCAACGCGAGCAGCACCGCGCCGGCCGCTACGAGCTGATGGCAACTCCCTTCGCCACTTTCGAGCGCAACATCCGCGATCAACTGGCAAGAATGCTCGGCTCTGCCGGGTTCGATCCGGCGAAGGACATCGACGGCATCACCGTAAACCGCTGGGCTCATGGCTATGCTTACAGCTACAACCCGCTGTTCGATCCAGACTGGCCCGAGGGGGAACAGCCCTGGGTGCTGGGACGCAAGCCATTCGGTAAAATCGCAATCGCCAACTCCGACGCGGGCGCTTCCGCCTACACCGATGTCGCAATCGACCAGGCCTACCGCGCGATACAGGAAGTGGCTACCAACGGAGAAACTTCGTAGCACGGAAAATCATTTATGGCCGGTGAAAGATTCGCAAATCTACGGGTGCTCTCGCTGGAGAGCCGCCGCTCGCGGGAAATGGGTGTGCTGATCGCGAACCATGGTGGGCAAGCCACCGTTGTCGCTTCCACACGCGAGATCCCGTCAGGGCCGAACGCCGAGGAATCCGCGTTTGCGCAGGGCCTGGTCCAGGGCCAGTTCCAGGTCGTCATCTTCATGACGGGAGTCGGAACGCGCGCTCTGGCACAGGCCATTGAGCCGTCCTGTCCGCGGGAGCAATTTGTCGCGGCGCTGAGTAAAATCACGGTAGTAGCGCGAGGACCCAAGCCGGTTACGGTTCTGCGCGAATTCGGCGTACCCATCACGCTGACCGTGCCGGAACCGAATACGTGGCGGGAAATCTTGCACACTCTCGATCAGAACGCGGAAACAATTCCCCTGAAGGGAAGTCGCGTGGCAGTGCAGGAACACGGCGTGCCGAGTCGCGAACTCTATGCGGGACTTGCAGAACGCGGAGCGCAAGTGTTCCCCGTGCCAGTTTACAAGTGGGCTCCGCCAGAAGACGAAGAGCCGCTGCGCCGGGCGATTGGCGATCTCGCCCGCGGAAACTTCGAGGTCGTGCTGTTTACGTCGTCCGTCCAGCTGCATCATTTGTTCCGGTTCGCGGATGAGATGGGACAGCATCAGGAAGTCGCGGCCGGATTGCGCCGCGCGGTGGTCGGGTCGATCGGCCCAGTCACGTCGGAAACCCTGCGCGAATACGGAATCACCCCCGACCTGGAGCCCTCCCATCCAAAGATGGGTTTCCTGGTGAAGGAGCTGGCTGAACGAAGCGCGGAACTCCTGCGACACAAGAAGTGAATGAAGCCGCCCTTGTTCGCATTTCGTAACAAGCCCACACCGTTCTTTACAACTGCAAAGCCGCGGCGTAGACTCCCGCCATTCCCCTCAAGACGGTGAGACCGTCGGCTACCCCCCTGCTGGATGCACTCTTGTGACGAACATAAACGGCAAAGCGTATGCGATGAACGTCATCACGCCGATGAAGCCGTGGAAGACTCCCATCCTGCGGGTGCTCTTCTTCGTGCTGGGCCTGATTAAGCCGCTCCAGTCGGGCCTGAAGAACCTTTCTTTTATCCACTTCGCGCGCTGGGTGATCGTGGACCGTAACCAGTTTCCGCACCTTGGGCCAAAGCAGCCTGGCGAAAATCTGCGCTACGACTACCTGATTTTCTTCAGCAACTTTAACGGAACGTGGAACCAATACATCGACGCTTTCTCCGCTGTCCTTTCCACGGGGCTGAACGCGATTTGGATGTGGAGCGAAAAGTTTCCCGGTTCCGTGCCGGTGACGCCTTTCAAGGGCTACATAAACCAGGTTCAGTTCGACACGGATTATTACTACAACGCCTATCCGAGGGCGGCGACCAACGACGTGAAAGCCGCACTGCGCGTGCAAGATGCCTTCACCGATTTCGTCAAGACCAGCCAGACTCTTGCCCCAGCTGAATTTGAAAAGGCATATCTGGAGTTTCTGGTTCGCGTGCAAGCGGACCTCGGCTCCACAGGGATGGCTCCGGTAGGGACGTAATGGCAAACCAGAGCGGACAAATATACGGGCTGACCATCCTATCGCCCATTCTTGAAGGCGATGCTCTCGACATCGGCCACGCCACGGCACTGCGCTGGTATCTTGCGAGTTTGCCCAGAGACCATACCAGCCCGTTTGCGCGAGTTTCCAGCACGCACTTTGCGCGCCTCGTGGTCATGGACGATGTGGTCTTCGTAGGCGCGCCTGCGATCGAAGAGCACCTGAAGTCCCGTTATCTGGTCTTCGAGACAAATTTCGACGGCGATCTCGGCTTCTATCTCACCCGCATGGCCCAGGAAATTCCAGACGTTGTGGAGTCTGTTTGGAAGCATTGTGTGGGCTATCCGGGAGTGACGGATCCGGCCGCATTTGCCGTCTACATGAAGAAGTGCCAGATCGAAACCACATTTTTCTTCGCCGATGTGAACAACAAGACCGTGCAGCAGAACTTGAAGGCCTTGCAGGTTCAGTCAGCTCTCTCGCACTTCATTGAGCAAAACCAGGGCAAGCCCGCGGCTGAAATACAGAAATCATTCGGCGAGCTTGTGGAGCATTTGGCAAAAGCGCCTGCGCCGCTGCCCGGCGGAAAGGACTCCGAGAAAACTGCCGCGGAGGATCGCCCCTATGACCGCTAGCACGAAGATCGATGTTTCCGATATCCAGGGCTTCGCGCTCAAGGGATACAACTTTCCGTATGCGCGGTATCTATTGCTGGAACTCTCCCACGTTAAAGGGGCTCGGGACTTCATCGGCCAAATCGTGCAATACCTCACCACCGGCGTGCGTTGGAATAAAAAACCGATTTCGACCGTAAACATCGCATTCACCTTCCATGGGCTCGCCAAACTTGAACTTCCCGCCCCAACCTTGCTCAGCTTCCCGGTCGAATTTCAGCAAGGAATGAAGGCGCGAGGAGAAATTCTCTACGACACGGGAAAGAACGGTCCTGAGCATTGGGAGCCGGTTTGGCGGGACAACCGCGTGCATGTCTGGCTGGCCGTGAACGCACAGACACCGGCGGCGATCGAGGAACAATGCGCGCTCCTGCTGCAGATCGCGAATCAAACCGGCGGAGCCACGTTGCTGCAAGCGCAGGACGCGCACGCGATTTTCATCGATGGCAAGCCCACCACGAAGGAGCACTTCGGCTACACCGATGGATTCGGGAATCCGGACTTCAAAGGTGCGGAGCGAGATTGCGTCCCGGGACAAGGTAAGCTTACCGCCGACGGAAAATGGGAGGCCTTGGCCACTGGCGAATTCTTGCTGGGATACGCGGATGAAGCGGGCGAGCTGCCGGTTGCTCCCACCCCTCACCTGCTGGCGCGCAACGGCACGTTCATGGTTTACCGCAAGATGCATCAGAACGTGGCGACCTTTCGTTCGTTTCTGGAAGCGCAGGGCGCGTTGTATCCCGGCGGAAAGGAAAAGCTCGCTTCGAAATTTGTCGGTCGCTGGCGCGACGGAACTCCCGTTGAGCTTTCCCCGGACCGTGAGGACCCTGCCCTGGTTGCGGACAACAATCGCAATACGAATTTCACATACGGCAAAGATCTGAATGGCCTGCGCTGTCCGGTTGGCGCCCACATCCGGCGCGGCAACCCGCGGGATGCATTTGGATTCAACGGCGAACTAGTCAATCGCAGGCGCATCATGCGACGTGGGCTTACCTACGGAACTTACGTGCCAGAAGGTCAGCCGGTTAACGATGAGGACGAACACGGCATCATCTTTATGGCCCTGAATGCCAGCCTGTTCCGCCAGTTTGAGTTCGTTCAACAGCAGTGGATTGAATACGGAAATGATTTGCACCAGGGCAACGACAAGGATCTCGTGATTGGAAATCACGGAGGCAGAGGCAAGAGCGTCAACCTGCCCAACTTCGTCGAACTACGAGGCGGCGACTATTTTTTCATGCCCAGCCTGACCGCTCTGCAGATGATCGCGAGCGGCACCGTCGACCCCAGATAAAGATCCGAGATAAGACCCGACATGGCCAGCGCAAGGCGGAGAGACTGATGTTCGAAAACCTCAAGAGCGTTCTGGGCAAGATCGACGCGGAGTTCACCGAACTGACCCACGAAGCAATGGACTCCGTCGATCGCGAACTCGCCAAGGTGAAGGGCGAGGTGACATCCTTCTTCGACGCAATCAAAGCGCATCTGACCCAGTATCCGGAACCGATCTTCGCCATTCTCCGCAGAATCAAACCCATTCTGCTTTTCGAAAACTACGCCCTGGTCACGCGGTTTGAAGATGTGCAGGAAGTGCTGGCGCGCGACGACTTCTTTCTGGTGATCTATGGCAAGAAAATGAGGGTGGTCACCGGCGGAGAAGACTTTTTCCTGGGCATGCAGAATTCCCCCGAGTACACGCGAGACGTTTCGCACATGCGCAGCGTGGTTCGCCGCGAAGATATTCCTGGCAGAATCGCTCCCTTCGTGCAGAAAACCGCAGGCGAGCTGGTGACAGCGGCAGGCGGCCAGCTGGACGTCGTACAGTTGAGCAAGACTGTGCCGGCGCGCTGGATCGCCGACTATTTCGGCTGTCCTCCGTTTTCAGATCAACAGGTCGAGGCCTGGGGAAGTGTGCTGTTCCAATATCTTTTTCTGGATGTCGAGAATGATCCAAACCTTGCGCAAACAGCGACCACAACTGCGGCCGAAGTGCGCAACTGGCTGGACGAAACGATCGCCGCGCGAAAAGCAAGCCGCGTTGCCAAGGATGATGTGCTGGGCCGCTGCTTGCTCCTGCAAAGCGCCGGCCTGCCCGCCATGGACGATGTCAGCATTCGCAATAACATACTCGGCCTGCTGGTTGGCGCGATTCCCACCACTTCCAAGTGCTGCGCTCAGGTGCTCGACCAATTATTCCAGCGCCCCGACCAGTTAAAGGGAGCGCAAGCCGCGGCTCTCGCCGATGACGACGCGCTGCTGGCGAAGTACGTGTTCGAAGCGCTCCGCTTCAACCCCAACAACGCCGGCGTATATCGCCTGGCTGCCGAAGATTATCCCCTGGCCAAAACCTCATTCCACGGAACCACAATCCCGAAAGGAACATCCGTGATTGCAGCCACGCAATCGGCAATGTTCGACGACCGCTTTGTGGATCAGCCCAACGAGTTTCGCATCGACCGTCCTGAATACTTGAGTATGCATTTCGGATACGGCTTGCACACGTGCTTTGGGCAATATATCAACCGCGTGCAAATACCCGGAATATTGAAGCCGATTCTAAAGCGCCCCGGCTTGCGGCAAGCCGGGGACTTGCAATACGCAGGGCCATTTCCGTCGAGCTTGCTGGTGCATTTCGATTGACTGATTTCGGCTTGCGAAACATTTCATAACACAAGATCGAAGACCCGAGGATCGGACGAAGATCGAACACGAGCGCAGAAAGGGCACATCCATGATTCCTGTCTTGATCACATTTCCCCCCAGCCTCGATAGCGAAACCGCCCGCTTCTTAGTCGAGCACTACGGAATCGAAAGCGTCGAAAAACGACAGGCGCTGATCTTCTCGTTCTTCGTGACACTCTGGCACGGTTTCACTCCCATCTTCCCTTTGCTCTATGGCGACTCACTCAGGCTGATCGGACCGCGCCCCATTGTCGACCATTTCGATCCCCAGACTCCGGTAGATTTGAAGCTGTTGCCCGCGGACCCGAACAACTTGACCCAGGTCAATTCGGACTGGACTCTCTTCAATTCCACCTTGGCTTTCGCGACCGCTAAGTTCGCCTATTACTACCTGCTTCCGCATCGCGACATCATGATCCGCCCGCTCAGCGAGGGAACTCCTCCGTTCGAGCAAAACGCCGTCGAGCGCGCGTATCCACTATTCGCCGGACTGCTGAAGTTGCTCCTTCAACTCAGCCTGAGTACGGCTCAGCAATCCCTCGCCACGATCCGGACCACATTCAAAGCCGTCGATGCACGCCTCGCCGACGGACGGAAATTTCTCGTAGGCGGTTGCTTCACGCTATCCGACCTGGCCTTTGCCGTCGCCGCCGCGCCCGTCGTTCTTCCCGCGGGTTATGGTGGCCCCATCCCGTCATTTGAACAAATGCCTCCCGAAGTGCAGGCCGTTGTCACGGAAATGCGCGCCCATCCCGCCGGAGCTTTCGCGCTGCGGATTTACCAGGAACAACGATATCGACTCCCCGAAACGCGAGCCATTGCCGGATAACCCGTAGCGGGATACACGACGCTGTTCCGCTCACGAAAATTCGGTGACAAGTAATCGGCTTTCGCGATTCCACCAGCTCAAGCTTCAGATGCCATTTCCCCGACTGCCTCTTCTGCCATGATGGCAGCCGCACCAGCGCAGACGGCCAGACCATCACCAACGACTGCAACGGCTTGCCACCAAGTCCCGGCAGCCGGGGAAAAAAATCCTGACCGACCCTGGAGTGAAATAGCCTGTAGCAATGTGAGCCGTGCGAACCGAAAAAACTCATGGTTGCCCACCCGAACTGCGCGAGCGGTGCGAGCTCATTCTTCGCATCCTGCAAAAACTGGACCCCTGCAAGGTGCTGCGGTGTCTAAACCCTCTGCGCCCGCGATGGCCAATTTTCTCCAGGTTTTGCTGGCAGTGGTGCTGGGCAATGTGGTGTATTTCGTGCTGGCTCCGTCTTTCCCGGCCGTGGCGAGGCACCGTCCCTTTCATTTCGACCTCGGGATGGCCATCGACTTCTGGTTCTGTCTCGTAGCCTACGGCCTGATCCGCAGCGCACGCAGAAGGAAGTAAAGAAAGGCCAGCCGCGCCATTTCACTCTTTTCCCGAGAAAGCCTGCCCTGATCTCGGTCGAATAAGTGGGACTAGCATCCTCCCAGAGGTCAGTTACTTTCGGTACCTCGGGGCTCCTCACCTTCCACGATAGAATCCGCAGAGAATGCCGAAAACCGCAGTCCTATACGATGCGGGCCAGGCCGTGCTTTCCACCTTTGATCCAGATGAGGTGTTGCAGCGGATCCTGGCCATCGCGCGTGACTATTTCCATCTGCAGAATGCGGCCATCCTTCTGCTGGATGAGGAAACGCAGCAGCTGTGTGTGCGCTCGCAGATCGGCTGGGACGAAGGGCAGGACCAGATTCGGCTGGGGTTAGGCGAAGGCCTCACCGGCGCCGCCGCGGTCAAGAAACAACCCATTTACGCACCCGATGTCAGGAAAGACTCGCGTTACGTCTGCGCCGCGAAGTCGACCCGCTCGGAACTCGCCCTCCCGCTGATGGTGCGCGACGAGGTGGTGGGCGTGCTCGATTGCCAAAGCACGCGGACCGACCATTTCGACAAAGAAACCATCAATCTCCTTATTTTGTTTTCGACGCAAGCATCGATGGCTCTGCAGAACGCTCGCTTGTACACGCTGGAGCGGCAACGGGCGCGGCAACTCGAGGCCATCAACGCCATCGCGCAGCAAAGCACCGCGGTTCTCGATCTGGGAGAACTTCTCGGTAAAGTGTGCGTCCTGATTCAGCAGGCGTTCCAGGTGCCGCATGTTTCTTTGTTTCTTCGCGAAGAGAGCGAGCTGGTATTGCGCGCGCACCACGGAACGCTTACCCCGCGGATTCCCGAAGGCGGGCGCTTTCCCGCGGATCGCGAGCCCTGGTCGCACATTCTCTCAACCAGCGGAACGCTCATCGAAAAAGATCTGGCGACCAAGCCGGAATGCATGCGGTTCTTTGTCGAGTCCGCCGCGCGCATGAGCATCCCGCTTGTTTCCTTCGGGCAAATCCTGGGAGTGCTGGCGCTCGAGAGCGCGAATCGCAACGCGTTCCGCGAAAGTGAGCTGCAGTGTCTGGAATCTGTCGCCGACATTTGCGCCACTGCCATCCAGAATGCGCATTACGTGGAGCGGGTGAAACAGCTGGCCTATCTCGACGGCCTCACCGGAATCTTCAACCGCCGCTTCTTCGAGTTGCGCATTATCGAAGAGATCGAGCGCTCGCGCCGTTACGGCACTGGCATGGCCGTGATCATGGCCGACATTGACCAGTTCAAGCGGCTAAACGACGAGTTCGGACATTTGCTGGGAGACGAAGTCCTGCGGCAGGTTTCGTCTCTGTTCCACCAGCAGCTGCGCAAAATTGACGTGGTATGCCGCTACGGAGGCGAAGAATTCGGGATCGTGCTCACGCAAACCAATGCGTCGCACGCGGTCAGCGTAGCCGAGAAACTTAGAAGGATGGTGGAGCAGTGGCAGTTTCCCGGCGTGCCCCAAACCGTTACCATCAGCGCCGGAGTCGCCGCCTTCCCCGACCATGGCACCACTCGCGATGAGTTAGTGCGAGCCGCCGACAACGGCCTCTACGCCGCCAAGCAAGCGGGCAGAAACCGCATTGCCCTCGCGACTCTGGTTCGAGCCAGCTCCGCCAGCAACTAGGAGAGCTTTTAGTTTCTACCCCCGGCTTGTCATCCTGAGCGAAGCGAAGGACCCCTGCAACTTTTCCACCACCGGCTTCAAAGAGCTTAGATATCGAAGCCGCCACTGCGCCCTACGCGCAGCATCCGCTCCATATCGATTTTAAGCTTTTCCTGCTGCTGTTTCATTAGCTTCTGCTCGCGATTCATCTTCTCCAGCATCTCCGGCTGCAGAGCCTTGGGCTGCGCCTGCCGCATCTGGTCGAGCGCGGACTTCAGCGCTTCACTCTGCGCCTCAGTTCTCTTTTCAAGCTGCTTCATTTGCTCCGCTCGTTGCTGGGCGCAAGTGTCCTGGCGGAGCACATCCACCGCCTGCTCGGCCCTCGCACTCTCATCCGAAATCAAGTTCATATCGGGTTGGACTTCCGCCAACTCGCCTTCCAGCTTGCTTACTTCCAGCTCAGTCTCGGCGTTCAGAAGAGGCTCGTCTAAGCTATCTTCCTCGATCAATGCGCCGGAATCCCCGTGCGGCGGCAGTTCGAGATTCAGATTCTGTTCCTTCTTGTCGCGAATCACGCCTACGCTCACCGTCCCGGTGTCCCGCGAATGCATCACGTCGGTGAAGTCGCCAGTGTCATGCACGGGCTTGTCGTTGATCTTCACGATAATGTCACCGGCGCGGAAACCGGCTTTCTCCCCGCGGCTGCCCTTTTCCACGGCGCGAACCAGCACTCCATTTCCGTCTTTGACGCCGAAAAACTCGCCCAGCTGCGGCGTAATGTTTTCCACCATCAGCCCGCTGCGCGCGGACGACCGCACTACCACGACATTGATCTGCGGTATCTCAATATCGGGATTAATGGAAATGGACGGGATTTCCACGTGGAAGTCCTTCATCTTTGGACCTTCCCAAGCGTACTGTTTGCGCCGGTCGGCCAGTTGCACCTTGATGGTCATCGGCTGCCCGTCGCGGCTGATCCCAAAGGTCACGACGCGTCCCGGTGGGGTCTCCCGGATCATTCGCTTCAGTTGGACCTGGCTCTCGATCGACGTGCCATTCATACTGAGAATGACATCGTGTTCCTTGATGCCAGCCTTGCCGGCTGGGGCATCCTGGTCCACCATGGTTACCTCAACGCCTTTTTCCTCTTTCAATTTCAGCGCCGAAAGCCGCTCTGTGCTCACGTCGCTGATGTCCACGCCCAGATACGATCCCGTGCTGGAATCTTCGCTGGGAAACCCGTAGGCCGCGGGCGGATCCACCGACCAGTTTTGCGCCGCATGAGAAAAAGTGAACAGCAGAGGCAGTACCGTGAGAGACGCCAGAATATATTTCCGCATGGTCATTGCCCTCAGAATAGTTTTGAACGCGTACCGTAGAAGCTCGTCGGAAAAACGCAGCTAGCTTCAGAGATTTCTTCAGTGATCCCGATCGGCAGTCCCAATCAATGATCCGCCCGTTTGATGCAGATGTCGCCGGTAGTCGTCCGCACTTTTAACACCGGACCACCGCCGTTCAGCTTGCCTTCAGCCGTGAGCGTCTTCGGACCGCCCCAATCCCCGCCGCCTTCGCTGCTGACGTGAATGTCGGAAAAGTCCGAGGTAATGCGGTGTCCGTTCCCCAGTTCCACGCTGGCCCGCACCGAAATCGCCACATCCCGCGCGATGTAGACGGTAATGTCCCCGGCAGATGTCTCAAGCATGGAATCGCTGCGCTCGGCTCCCGTGTTCACCAGCTTCACGATGATGCTGCCGGCGCCGGTTTCCGCGCGCGCCGAAGGCACACCGTACAGTTCGATGCCGCCTCCACCCGTTTGCGCCCGCACCGCACCCTTCGCGGAACTGAGATGAATCGTCCCGCCGCCGGTCTCGATCTCCACCGGCCCGTTGATATCTCCCAGGTCGATGCTGCCGCCGCCGGTCGAAACCTTCAGCTTGCCGTTGCACTGCTTCACTTCGACGCTGCCGCCGCCGGTTTCGATCACCGCGCCCTGCGCGCCCGACTGAATCTCCACGCTGCCGCCGCCAGTCTCCGCCACCACCTTGCCGTTGGCATGATGAACCATAATCGTGCCTCCGCCGGTATGCAGACCCAGATCGCCGCTCACCGTACCTATCTCAATCGAGCCGCCTCCGGTCTCGGCGTTAGCGCCGCCGCCAATGTCATCGAGATGCATGCTGCCGCCACCGCTCTCCGCTTCCACCCGGCCGGCGAGTCCCATGGCTTCCACGTTGCCGCCATCGGTTTCAAGCTTCACCAGGGTCATTTCGCGGGGAACCTCAATCTTGAACTCGCCGGAGAAACGGTGCGGGCGCTTGCCCTGCCAGTCCGCGACAATCCACGCCGTGTCGCCTTTCACGTAGGCCGTCACTTTGTAAGATTCGAACTGGCGCCGCGCGTCTTGCTCGGAGGATGTATAGGAACGCGTATGAACTGCATAATGAATGCCCTGTTGCTGCCCCCCTCGCACCACCATCGAACCCATGTCCAGCTTTACCCGCAAGTTCTTCACCGTGGCCAGGTTCCCCGAAAAATCCTGACTCCAGTCGTGTCCTTCGCGGTATACATGCGAATCCTGTGACTGCGCGCTGTCCTGTGCCAAAACCAGCGGAGCAAGCAGCGCCAGCACTCCGGCCAGCCCAACGATTTGTGTCCAACGTTTCAATTCATCCACCTCTTGAATTTTCCTTAATCAATCTCCGGCAGCTGGGCCAGCATGGTGCGAGCCTGCGACCGAATGTATGTACTCTGATCTTTCGCCGCCAGCGTCATCAGCACGCCGCGCACGCTGCCATCGGCCTTGACCGGCTCGATCAGACGCAGCGCTTCGGTGCGCACGCCCTGATTCGAATCGTTCACCAGCGCCGTCAGCACTCCGTCTCGCACCCGCTGGTCGCTCTTCACATACGCGCCCAGAGCGCCCAGGGATTTCAACCGCGCTCCCGGATTCGAGTCGTACTGCAACACATAGAGCAGAGCTTCCTGCACCTGCGCGTCATTCGGCTTCTGCGTCAGCAAATTGACGGAATCCATGCTCAGGCCGGAGTTGTAGTTGTTGCGGGCCGCGTACAGTAGAAGTTGCTGGATTTTCTGGTCGTTCAGCGAGCCTTGTGCGTCCTGCGTGGCGACCGTGTCGTATTTGATGTCGATCTGGCTGGAGCCCGGAGTCTGCGTGATAGAACGAATGCCGGCGATCGCGGACTCGGTGGGAACGGCCGCTACAGGAGTAGGGGCGTTCGCAATCTTCGCGCCAGGAAACATTCTGTAAGCCGTGCCGACTCCGCCCGCAAAACCAAAAATCA
>JBEKDY010000206.1:0-7907 GCA_050014115.1 Candidatus Sulfotelmatobacter sp.
GAGCAGCCGCGCGACTTAAAAATTCCAGGCCGCGAATTGCAGGGAATCCATTACGCAATGGAATTCCTCCCGCAGCAAAACCGGCGCTGCCACGGCGACACCATCGACGCGGAGCTGGAGATCCTCGCCACCGGCAAGCGCGTCGTCATCATCGGCGGCGGCGACACCGGAGCCGATTGCCTCGGAACCGTTCACCGCCAGAAACCAATCTCTGTCCATCAGTTCGAAATCATGCCCAAGCCGCCCGACCAGCGCTCGCCGCTTACGCCGTGGCCGCTCTGGCCGATGCAACTGCGCATCGAAGGCGCGCACGAAGAAGGCGGTGTCCGCGACTGGAGCATCGCCACCACAAAATTCACCGGCTCCGCCGATGGCCAGGTGCAGCAGCTGCACGGCGTGCGCGTCGGCCCGGCCCCCAAATTCGAGCCGATCCCCGGCACCGAGTTCACCATGGACGCCGACCTGGTGCTGATCGCCATGGGTTTCCTCGGCCCCGTGCGCAATGGGATGATCGAACAACTCGGTGTCGACCTGGACCCACGCGGCAACGTCGCCACCGACGCCAACTACATGTCGTCCGTCCCCGGAGTCTTCGCGGCAGGCGACATGCGGCGCGGCCAATCGCTGGTCGTGTGGGCCATTTCCGAAGGCCGCAAAGCGGCGTCGGGCGTCGACAAATATCTCCGGGCCACCACCGCGGTGCGACCTGCTCCTACCTTGGTGACCGCATCAGCGCAGCAAATTGCGTAAACCCATTCTCGTAAACGAGTTCGGGATGAACATGGAGGGTTCGGGAAGCGCACGGCTTCACAGCTTGCGGAAAAAGTCGGATCCACGCGGTTTGGGAAGGGCACGAGTTTTACTCGTGCCGTTAAGCCGTTGAAAATATGTCCGCGCTTCAGCGCCTGAGGTGCGCATTTTCTTCGGCGACTAGTTTTTCCGCGACCTCTTCGGCCGAGCCGTCCCGGGGTCAAGAGACCCGGCTTTAACCTCTGAGGTCCGCGCTCGCAAGCAGTCGCGGGATTGAAGAGTTAGCCTCCAGCGATTTGCCGATGTTGCGCCGCTCAAACTTGGCGCCCCGCAAACTTGTGTGGCCAAGGTAAGATGACTGCTCAACCTTCATGATTGGGCTTCAAGACATCCAGACCGCCCGCGATCGCATCCGCAACGCCATTCGCCTTTCCCCCTGCACTTATTCAGAAGCCTTCTCCGCACTCACCAATAATTCCATCTTCCTCAAGCTCGACAATCAGCAGCGCACCGGCGCGTTCAAAGAGCGCGGCGCGCTGAACAAACTTCTCACGCTCACTGCCGATGAACGCTCGCGCGGAGTGATCGCCGCCTCCGCCGGAAACCATGCCCAGGGAGTCGCCTACCACGCCGGCCGCCACGGAATCCACGCGCGCATCGTCATGCCGCTCCCCACCCCGCTCACCAAGGTATCTTCCACGCGCGCGTACGGAGCAGATGTTCTCCTGCACGGCGCGAACTACGACGAAGCCTACGCCAAGGCCGTCGAGCAAAGCCGCGCCGAAGGACTTACGCTGGTTCACGCCTTCGACGACGACGCCGTCATCGCCGGCCAGGGGACGCTCGGTCTCGAAATCCTCGAACAGCATCCCGACGTCGAAGCCGTCGTGGTCCCAATCGGCGGCGGAGGCCTGATCGGCGGAATCGCCTGTGCCGTGAAAGAAACGAATCCAGCCGTCACCGTCTACGGAGTTCAGCCCGCAAAAATCGCTTCCATGAAGGCCGCAGTGCACGAAGGCAAGCCCGTAACCCTGGCCGCCGCAGCCACCATCGCCGACGGCATCGCCGTCCGCCGCGCCGGAGACCGAACGCTGCCCATGGTTCAGAAGTATGTCGACGACATCGTCACCGTCGAAGAAGAAGAAATCGCCAACGCCATTCTTCTCCTGCTGGAGCGCGAAAAAACTCTGGCCGAAGGCGCCGGAGCCGCCGCCATCGCCGCCATGCTCAATCGCAAACTGCCGCTCGCCGGCAAGCGCGTGGCGGTTCTCGTTTGCGGCGGCAACATCGACGTCACGCTGCTCTCCCGCATCATCGAACGCGGCCTGGTGAAAGATGGACGCCTGGTGCGCCTCCGGGTCCACCTCCCCGACTATCCCGGAGCCTTGCACCGCCTCACCGGAATCCTCGCCGAGCACCGCGCCAACATCGTCGAAACTTCCTACGACCGCGCCTACCACAACGTCAATCTCGGAGACACGGCCATCGACATCACCATGGAAACCCGCGGCCCCGATCACATCGCCGAACTGATCTCCGCCCTGGAGACCGCCGGTTACGCGCACGAAAGAATTTTGTAGTCCTGCGGGGGATTTTGCGAGATGCGATTTAGCGAGCGACGGAACGAAGTCTGACGGAACTTAAGATGTGACCGAACTGAAGTCTGACGGAACTACGGCTTCTCCGGGCTCACTGGCCCCGATCCGCCTCCAAAGCAGTGAGCCAGCCAGCAGATCAGGACGCCCGTACCAACCGCTCCTGCTGCAATCCATTTTGGCTGGATTGGACCTCTGTAGCTCGTGGGATTTGGCGCCGCGCCGCATGCTTCCGATTCGCGGCGGCTGGCCTGTTCCCCTTCATGCACCGTAGTGCCGCCCGAAGTGCCGCCCGAAGTCCCGCCCGTGGCCTGCGTCGCGCCGGGCGTCTTCGCGTGATTCCCCTCCAGTTCGATGCGCACATCTTTCTTATGCGCTGCAACCTGAATGTCTCCGTTCAGGTCGGTTACTTCGTATTGTGTCCATTCCGTGTCGGACACCGGGATCACCGTGATGCAGTGCACCCGCACCCGCATCCCCGTCGTCGTTCCCACCAGCAGATTTCCGTGGTCCAATACCAGAAGATTTTCTTCAAACTTCACCACCGACTCCGGCTGGATCGAAACCGTCGAGCCGTCTTCGCTGAGGCTCGCCGAAAATCCCGGCTTGGTTTCCAGCAAGTCGCCGGGAAAAACCGCCGACGCGTCTGCCGCCTCCATGCCGTTGACCCAAACGCCGCCCTGGCTGTGCAACACCGCCGACTTGGTGTCGGCAGCCTGCAGCGACGCGGGCAACAACACTACGAGCATCCAGGTCAAAATCCGCCGCAACATAGGCACACTCATTCCCACAAACAAACCTACCCAGTAGAAATCGTAACTGGGGGTGTACGAGTCGTCTATTAGCAGACTGTGTTCGCACGCCGATCGCGGGCTGATTTGCAGAAATACGCGCACGCCTCGTGCGCCAGGATGATCTTCGTAAGAGATTTTCCTCAACAGAACAAATTAAAATTTCTTATAGCTGCGATTCAGGTAAAACTTTGTAAATCAACCACTCAGGCGCCAAAAGCGCATGTAAATTAATAGAGGGCGTATGAACAACACCAGAACATCCATCCTGTCGATGATTTTGCCGGCGACGATTTTACCAGCGACCATTTTTTGTTTGTTTTTGGCGGCGAGCACACTCGCCTCGCCGCTTGCCGTTGCCGCGGCGGCGCCGCCGGCTGCACAGGCGCAAACGGCGCCTGCCGCCTCGTCTGCCCGGCGTATCGGCGCGATTAAAGCGATCAGCGGCACCTCTATCACGCTGACTCCGGATTCCGGCCCAGAGGTGAATGTGACCGTGCAGCCAGCCACGCGCTTACTGCGCATCGCGCCCGGAGAAAAAAATCTCAAGAACGCAACTCCGCTGCAGCTTCAGGATCTTCAGGTCGGCGACCGCATTCTGGTCGGGGGCCAGGCTTCCGATGACGCCAAATCCCTCGCCGCCGCCACCATCGTGGTCATGGCTCGCACCGACCTCGAGGCTCATCGCCAGCAGGAACTCCAGGATTGGCAAAGGCGAGGCATTGGAGGAGTGGTCAGCGCCGTCGATCCCGCTGCGGGCACTGTGACCATCTCCGTAAGCACCTTGATGGGAAAGAAGTCGATCCTTATTCACACCTCGAAAGACACAGTGATTCGCCGCTACGCTCCCGACTCGGTGAAATTCGAGGATGCCAAGCCCAGCTCGCTGCAACAGATCCAACCGGGTGACCAGCTGCGCGCGCGGGGCGACCGCATTGCCGACGGCACGGAACTTACCGCAGAAGAAATTGTCACTGGCATCTTCCGCAATATCCTGGGCACCATCAATTCCGTCGACGCAACCTCCGGCTTGATCAGCGTTCAGGATCTGTTGAGTAAGAAGCCTGTGACGCTAAGAGTGACCAGCGATTCCGACCTCCACAAACTTCCCCCCGAAATGGCGCAACGTTTTGCCAATCGGTTGAAGGGCGCCTCTGGCATCGCGGGATTACCAGGTGGCGCAGGAGCGGGTTCCGGAGGAGCAAATTCTGGGGGAGCACGCTCAAGCGCAGCGAGTTCCGGCGCAAATCCGCCCGCGGGCGCCACCGCAGGCGCTCCAGGCAACACGCAAGGCGCAGCGGCTAACGCTCAGGGACCACCGGCCGGCGGCGGAGCCGGCGCAGGCACGCGCCCGGCCGGAGGCGGGGATTTTCAACAGATGTTAAGTCGCAGCCCGGCGGTTGCTGTGGCCGATCTGCACAAAGGCGACGCGGTCGTGATCCTGGCCACCGAAGGAACGCCAACCAGCGCCAGCACCGTAGTCATGCTCGTAGGCGGCGTGGAACCGATCCTGCAAGCCGCCCCGAGCGCAAGCCAGGCCATGACGCTGGCCCCTTGGACTCTTGGAGGAGCGCCCGCCGGTGAAGGGAATCCGTAAAAAGACGATAGTCAATAGATTGTCGATTTCTTTATTGCCGAAGACCGGAAGAGTCATCTCTTAAACCAAATGGTTTTGGGAGGGGCACGGCAGCGTGGTTTTGGGAGGGGCACGGCAGCGTGGTTTTGGGAAGGGCACAGCTTCTAGACGTTGCGGAAAAATCCACGAATGCGTGCAGTACCGTGGAAGAGCGGCGCTTCAGCGCCGCGTAAAGCCCTCAGAATCGGCGCGGGCTTCAGCCCCCGTGGTCGCATTTTGCGTCTACAGCGGAGTATTTCAAAAGGATCAAATGAAGATTAGCAAAATCATATCTGTCGCAATCATTTTCGTCGCAATTATGCTGGCTTCGGCTCTGCTGTCGTCGAATCTTTTCGCCCAAGCGCCGTCAGGAGCTTTGCGAGGCCAGGTCACGGATCAGTCCGGCGCCGTCGTCACTCAGGCGGATGTCGCCTTGACTCCTGCCTCTGGCACGCCCCTCTCGACCAAGACCGACGCTCAGGGCATGTATGAGTTCAAGGGCCTGGCGCCGGGCGAGTATACGCTCGATGTCGTAGCTCCAGGATTCACGCTTTACGAAAACACCAAGGTAGAAATCGCGGCCCAACCCTTGCGCCTGAACGTTCCGCTCGCCATCGAGGTGCAGACGCAGAAGGTTCAGGTCTCCGACACCGCGCCCACGGTCGACGTCAATCCCGAGAGCAACGCCGGCGCTATCACCATCTCCAGCAAAGAACTCGAAGCTCTGCCCGACGATCCCGACGAATTGTTGACCGACTTGCAAGCCCTGGCCGGGCCGTCCGCGGGACCGAATGGCGGCCAGATGTATATCGACGGTTTTACCGCGGGACAGCTTCCGCCCAAGTCCTCGATTCGCGAGATTCGCATCAACCAGAATCCGTTTTCTTCCGAATACGACCAGTTAGGTTACGGCCGCATTGAAATCTTTACCAAGCCCGGCACCGACAAGCTTCATGGCCAGTTCATGGTGAATGGCAATGACTCGGCCTTCAACTCCTCCGATCCGTTCGCCGGTCCTGAGCCTGGTTACGACTCCGTGCAATACAACGGAAACATCGGCGGCGCTCTCAACAAGAACGGGTCATTTTTTGTCAATGTCGATCGCAGGGTGATTAACGCTCTTTCCGCCATTGATGCCGTTACCCTCGATCCAAACCTGAGTCCGGTCTCGACCCTGGAATCCATCGCCAACCCACAGCAACGTCTCAACATCGGCCCGCGCCTGGATTATGCGCTCAGCAAAAACAACACCCTCACCGCGCGCTACCAGTACTACCGCGACACCGAAAACAATAACGGCATCGGCCAAAATACCCTGGCTTCGCAAGCCACCAACACGATCGAGACCGAATCGACCTTCCAGATCGGCGACACGCAAGTCTACGGGTCGAAGGTGGTCAACGAAACCCGCTTTCAATATCTGCGGGACAACAGCGGCACGACTTCCCTGGACTTGAATCCAGAGGTGAACGTCCTCGGCGCATTTACCGGCGGCGGCAACGGTACGGTCAGCTCCGACCACCAGGATCACTACGAGTTGCAGAACTACACCTCGGTGATTCACGGCAATCACACCATGAAGTTTGGTGGCCGCCTGCGCGCGATTCGCGATGCCAACTCTTCCACGGCCGGTTTCAACGGCATATTCACGTTTTCGTCGCTGTGTTCTCAGGATACGTTTCCCTCGAACAGCTCCTGCGTAAACCAGGCGCCGGGCCCTGGCATGTACCAGTATGCCGAGCAACTGCTGCAGGGCGGCGCCACCACGGCGCCGGCTACGCAGTTGATCATCACCCAGGGCTCGCCCATCGCCAGCGTCACCATGTACGATGCCGGGCTTTACGTGCAGGACGATTGGCGGGTCAAGCCGAATATCACTTTCAGCTATGGTTTCCGTTTTGAGAGCCAGAGCGACATTCGCGATCACGCCGATCTGGCGCCGCGGCTGGGCATCGCCTGGGGCGTTCACGGACGAAGCTCACCTCCGATCATCGTGATTCGCGGCGGACTTGGGGTATTTTATAATCGCTTCCAGGAATCGCAGATCCTGCAGGCCGATCGGCTGAACGGCATCACGCAAACGCAATCCGTTATCGATAATCCCACATGCTTCCCGGGCCTCGACAAGCCTCTCAACACCGCGATCAGCAACTGCGGCGCGGTCAGTTCTAGTTCTTCCGCTATCTATCAGATCAGCCCGTCTCTGACTGCGCCCTACACACTGCAGGGAGCTATCAGCGCGGAGCGGCAGCTCACCAAGTCCGCCACTTTGTCGCTCACTTATCTCACTTCTCGCGGCTTCGATCAGTTTCTCACCATCAACGCCAACGCCCCCGTTCCCGGCACACCCTGCGCTCCCGACTGTGTGGAACCGGCTCAGAACCTCTACCGATACGTCTCCGAAGGCAACTTCCGGCAGAACCAGTTCATCGTGAACTCGAACATTCGCTGGGGCACCCGGGTGCAGCTCTTCACTTACTACACTCTGAATTACGCCAACAGTGATACTTCCGGAGTTTCCAGCTTCCCCTCGAACTCCTACGACATCAGCCAGGACTATGGCCGCGCCACGTTCGACATTCGCCATCGTTTGTTCCTCGGCGGCTCCATTGCCATGAAGTATGGATTTCGGCTAAGCCCATTCTTCGTGGCGAGTTCCGGTTCGCCCATCAACGTAACCACAGCCACCGACCTGAACGGCGACTCAATTTTCAACGACCGGCCCGGCCTGGTCTCGACAGCAACCTGTCCCACGGTCGTGCCGCCGGGCGCAGGGTCCACCGTCTATTGCACGCCGCTGGGGACGTTCGACGCCATGCCCACCGCGTCTGAAAAGCTTGCGCCCATTAACTTCGCCACAAGCCCGTCGCACGTTTCCCTGAATTTCAGGTTAGCAAAAACTTTCGGCTTCGGTCCTAAGGTTAAGGGAACAGGCAACTTAGGGGGGCCTGGTGGCCCGGGCGGTCGCGGAGGTGGTGGTCGCGGCGGACCGCTCTTCGGCGGCGGTCCGCAGATGGGCGGCCCCGGTTCTGATCGGCGTTACAACCTCACGCTGAGCTCCTCTGTGCGCAATGTTTTCAACAAGGTGAACGTTGGCAACCCTGCCGGAGCCTGGGTGCTGGGATCTCCGTTTTTCGATAAATACAACAGTCTTCA
>JBEKDY010000207.1:0-7902 GCA_050014115.1 Candidatus Sulfotelmatobacter sp.
TGATCAGGCAGTTCTGATCGAAATCAGCACTCCTGGAGGACTGCTCGACTCCACTCGCAAGATCATCGAGAAAATCTCGAACTCGCCCGTTCCGGTCATCGTTTACGTCGCGCCCACCGGCAGCCGAGCCGGTTCCGCGGGAATCTTTATTCTCGAAGCGGCTGATGTCGCTGCCATGGCTCCCGGAACCAATGCCGGCGCGGCGCATCCCGTGCTCCTGTTCGGCCCGGTCACGGCGAAGACCGACGACGAAATGAAGCGGAAGATCGAGAACGATACCGCCGCTCTTATGCGCTCGATCGTTTCCCGCCGCGGGCGCAACGTCGAGGTTGCTGAAAGTGCGGTGCTCGAATCCAAGTCGTTCACCGATCAGGAAGCGCTCTCGCAACATCTCATCGATTACGTGGCATCGAACGAACAGGATCTTTTCCGCCAGATCGACAGCAAACCCATCAAGCGCTTCGACGGAAAACCCGTAACCCTCTCGCTCACCGGCCAGCCCGTCGTGCTCTTCGAGATGACACTCAAGCAGCATATTCTCGACTATCTGATGGACCCGAATATCTCATTCCTGCTGCTCGCCATCGGCGCGTTGGCGCTCTACATCGAATTCAATCACCCCGGAGCGGTTGTGCCCGGCACCGTCGGTGTCGTATTCATTTTGCTCGCCGCATTCGCCCTGAACCTGCTGCCCACGCGTTTCGCAGCGCTGGGGCTGATCCTGGGCGCCTTCGCGCTATTTGCGGCCGAAGCCAAGTTTGTCACGCACGGCGTAGCCACTATTGGCGGCATCGCGCTGCTCACGCTGGGCGGCCTGCTGCTGGTGGATGCTCCTATCCCGGAGATGCGCGTGCATCTGGTCACGGCGTTGGCCGTCAGCATTCCGCTGGGATTGATTACCGCGTTTCTGATGACGATCGCACTGAAAGCCAGGCGGAACAAGGTGGTCACCGGCTCGCAGGGAATGGTCGGCGAAACTGGTATTGCGCAGACCGGGCTCTCACCGCAAGGCAAGGTCTTTGTCCACGGCGAACTTTGGGACGCCGTATCGTCGGCCGATATTTCCGTTGGCCAACTCGTCGTCGTGCGCCAGGTCGACGGCCTGATCCTCCGGGTCGATCCCATTCCGGCCACTCAGTCGCCGATGCCCACGCCTGCCGCGATCTAGCTTTGGTCCGAATGGGGGCGGGCACTCCCCTCGACTTCGTCCAGGGCAACCTCGACCCAACGTGCGTGCACCCTCACACCACTCAAGTTCCGCCTGAAACTCCGAGCGCGCATCAAGCCAGACAATGGCCCTTCAATCCGAAATGCGCTCCACCCATCTTCCCCTGCTATACAATCCGCTTGTGGAGCGTTGGCTCCGCATCGTGGAGGCATCCGTGGAACTTCCTTTTGGCATCGGCACCGTTGTTATCATCGTCATCATCGCCATCTACCTGCTGAACTCTGTCAAGATTCTTGCCGAGTATGAGCGTGGCGTAATCTTTCGCCTGGGCCGCCTGCTCGACACCGCTAAGGGGCCCGGCATCATTCTGGTTTTTGCTCCGCTGGACCGGATGGTGAGAGTCTCCTTGCGGCAGGAAGCTTTCGAAGTTCCTCCGCAGGACATCATCACCCGCGACAACGTCACGCTGAAAGTAAACGCGGTAATTTTTCTGCGGGTCATCGAGCCGCGCAAAGCGGTGGTGGAAGTTTCCAACTACACGTACCAGACTTCGCAGTTCGCGCAGACCACGCTGCGCTCCGTGCTCGGCGAGCAGGAACTCGACGAACTGCTCTCGCACCGCGAAAAAATCAATCTTCGCCTGCAAAGCATCCTCGACCAGCACACTTCGCCATGGGGCGTGAAAGTGACCAACGTTGAGGTGAAGCAGGTGGACATGCCGGAATCCATGCTCCGCGCCATGGCCAAGCAGGCCGAGGCCGAACGCGAAAAGCGTTCCAAGATTATTCACGCGGAAGGCGAATTCTCCGCCGCGCAGCGCCTGGTCGACGCCGCCCATTTGCTGGCCACCGAGCCGGTCAGCGTCCAGCTTCGCTATTTGCAGACTCTGACGGAGATCGGTGTGGAGAAAAACACGACCGTGATTTTCCCCGTTCCGGTGGATTTTTTCTCGGGACTGCAGAAGCTGATGGGCAAGGCCGAGACTGGCGCGCCGCCGGGAAAAACGGCCTAGCCGCGCACGGCCGAGGATTGGGATCTGAGATCGTAACGAAAGGACGGCGGGCGTGAAAGCTCCTAGAGTTCATGGAGTTTCACTTCATGGAGTTGCACCATGACTTCGTCTATGGCTTCGTCTGAAGACACTGAAATCACTCTCGGGACCGGGAAGCTTCTGGTCCTCTTCTTCGTGCTGGTTGCGATCTGTGCCGGAAGTTTTTCTCTGGGGTACAAGCTCGGCAGCAAGTCGGAACCCGCCGTCTCTTCCGCGGTGTCGCTAACCACAACTCCTGGCGTTATGAAGCCGGCCAGCAGTACGATGTCGGCGCCGGCCAGTGCTTCAAAACCAGTCGAGCAGAAGAGCGCCACGCCCGACCCGGGTGCGGCAGCAGCCGACGCGAAGACGGTTACGCCGGGAGACTCCAGCAATTCCTCGAATGGCGGTGCCGCGGGTAATTCAGGAGCCAATGCGTCGGCGGCCAATCCGTCTTCGGCGAATCCATCGTCGGTGAGCCCTACGAGCAGCACACCCGATCCCTCCACCACCCTCCCCGCCAGTTCGTACTTTGTGCAGGTCGCCGCGGTCAGCAAGCAGGACGATGCTGACGCTCTCGTCGACGCGCTGAAGAAGAAGAATTACCCCGCCTTCGTGGCGGCAAATGCCGCGACCGACAAGCTCTTTCGCATCCAGGTGGGACCCTTCCCCGACATCCAGGAGGCCGAGGCTATGCGCACACGACTGATTGGCGACGGCTACAACCCGATCGTCAAGAAGTAGGTCGCGCTGTCTCGATGGCGAAGGACGAGCAAACACCGATGGAGCGGTTACGGAATCGTTGCTTATCATTACGGGTACGATGGGGGCGGGCAAGACAACCGTCCTGGGCGAAGCGTCGGACCTCCTTGCACTGCGCCACATAGCCCACGCGGCGATCGACCTGGACGCGCTCGGGCTTGCGCATCTTCCGTCCACAGCAAGCAACGATGGCGTGATGTACCGCAATCTTCAATCGATCTGCAAGAACTACGCTTCCGTCGGCGTGACGCGGCTCATGGTGGCGCGTGCGATCGAGGACCGCGCCGAACTGGAACTTTGTCGCAGCGCTGTTTCAGCCTCAAATGCCGTTTCAGCCTCAAACACGGTCGTGTGCCGTCTCGCGGCTAGCATGGAGACGATGCAGCAGCGAGTCAAGATGCGCGAATCCGGCGTGTCGCAGCGGGAATACGTGGCCCGGGTCGCGAACCTGAATCGCACGCTGGACCATGCGCAACTTGAGGATTTCATCGTCACGAGCGAGGGTCGCTCGGTGACTGAGGTTGCACAGGAGATGCTTGTCAAAGCTGAATGGATTTCACAGTGAAGCTTGTCACTGACAGGCTTATATTGACAATCATCAATTTTAAGGCTATTCGTATTTCATCCTATGACTGCCTCTGAACCATCCCTCGACCGAGTACTGCACGCCATTGCCGACCCGACTCGCCGCCGAATTCTGCAAACGCTCAAAGAGCGCGGCGCATGCACTGGGGTGAAGGCATCCAGCCGGAAGGGATCGAGCCAGAAAGCTTCACACCGCACTGGCAGCGCAAGAAGCCAAGCCGGACACGACTCGCCCGCAAAAGGCGTAAGTCTTTGCGCTGGCGATATCGAAACCTGCGTTCACCTTTCGCAACCCACCATCTCTCACCACATGGCGATTCTTACGAAAGCCGGTCTGGTCGAGGCGGTGAAACACGGCCAATGGCGCTGGTACCAGCGCAACGACCACGCCATACGTCAGATTGTGAAGCTGTTACGCAAGGGGATCTAAGGGCGGCCTTCGAGCTTCCGCTATCGGGCTTCGGCGAATCAATGGCCCTGTGAGTGGATTTGCTTTGGCGCGTCGCAGCTAGCTCGCCGACGCGGCAGACGCATGTGATTTCTGCAGCAAGAGGCGCGCCTGCGCGATCAGATCCGCAACTTCGAATGGTTTTACCAGGTGAGTAATGTTATTGTCTTGCAGAAAACTTCGCGCGTCGCCCAGGTCCACGCTGTTTGAGTAGGTAAACAGGACATGGGTTTCCATCCCCGGGCAACTTTCTTTTAGCCACGTGTAGGCTTCTTTCGCGCTCCAGTCGCCCGGCATTTTGCCGTTCATGATGACGGCATCGAACGGCTCCGAAAGCAGGCGCGTCTTCACGTCCTCGCTCTTCTTCGCAGTCACCACGGTAGCGCCCGCTCCTGCCAGCACATCGCGTTCAAATTCGAGCACGGACTCTTCTTCCTCCACCAGCAGAACTCGGCCTCCAATGGCGCCTTCGCGCTTGCGCGGAGCGGCAGCCACAGGGTCAGGATTCGTCTGGGCGTGCGCGGCCACCGGCAGTCTCACCTCCATTACCGCCCCGCCTTCGGGGCCATTGTGAGCCGTGATGTCGCCGCCGTGTTCCTTCACAATGCCGTAGCAGATGCTGAGCCCAAGCCCGGTTCCCTTGCCTACGCTCTTGGTGGTGTAGAACGGATCGAAGATACGCTTCGGATCTTTGAGGCCAGGTCCGTCGTCAGTAAACTGCGTCACTACGCTTCCGTTTTCGGCGAAGATGCGGATTTTCAGCTTGCCTTGCTTGCCGGTTTCCAGAATCGCGTCCACCGCATTGTTGATGATGTTCAGATAGACCTGTTCGATCTGATGAGGATCGGCGATGACCGGCGTGCACTCGGCGGGCGCTTCCCGTTCAACGGTAATGTTGTTAGTCTTCAGATCGTAGTCGCGCAATGTCAAGGTTTCGTCGAGCACTTTTCGTAGATCGACTTCTTCGCGTTGCGGTTGCCGCTGCCGCGCGAACGAGAGAAGATTCTGCACCACGCGGTGCGTGCGTTGCGCCTGCCGGTATAACTTTCCCACATAATCCAGAGCGCGTGGGTTCAACCCTTCGCTTTCGAGCAGTTGCGAGTAACCCAGAATCGCTGTCAGCGGGTTGTTCAGCTCATGCGCCACTCCCGCGATCAACTGGCCCACTGCTGACATTTTTTCGCTCTGCAGCAATTGCTCCTGCGTCTTGCGCAGATCTTCATAGGCGCGGCAGGTTTCTTCATACAAGCGAACTTTTTCGATGGTGGTGGCGAGCTGCCGGCTGATCGCGACCATAAGATTTTCTTCGTTGCTCGAATATTCGTAACCCTGCTGGCTGCAGAGTCCCATGATGCCGATGGGGCTGTCCTTGCCCCAAAACAGCACCCAGATCCATGCCCGGTCGGAATCGGAGCGGATGAATTCGGCAACGTTTGGCGGCAGGTGCGGCAAGTATTCCGCAGTCACCACTTCGGTGCGCGAGCGCATCAGCAGGTCGCCAAAGCCATCCGGAAACGAAATCTCAGAGGGACGCGCCTTATCGCGGCTCCTTGGTCCCCACGACGCACGCCGCCGGTAAAGCGGAGCGTCCGTATCGGAAAGATAAACCGAACCGCTCTCGGCGCCGAACAGCGAGACCACCTGCCGCAGCGTCAGGTTCAGGATTTCGTCCAGATCGAACGATTGCGTCGCCACCACCGCCATCGCGTTCAACGCATTCAGTTCGCGATTGCGGCGGCGCATGTCCTCTTCAGCCCGGCGTTTCTCTGTCACATCGAGCACGAAGCCCTGATAGCGCTCGATATTTCCGGTAGAACCACGCGTAGCGAAACTGCTCTCCGACGCCAGCAGCAGCGTTCCGTCCTTACGCCGCAGCGTCACTTCAAAGTTGCGCACGTAGTTATGAATTTCAATCTCTTTGCGGAAGGCATCCCGCTGGTTCGGGTCCACGCAGATATCGGAGTCCAGGTTCATAGCGAGCAATTCTTCGCGCGACGGATAACCCAGCATGTACACCAGGGCATCGTTGCAGTCGAGCAGATGTCCGTCGGGCGTCGCCACATAGACTCCCTCCTGCACCTGTTCGAACAAAAGCCGATATTTTTCTTCCGCCGAGCGCCGGTCGGTAATGTCCCGTACGACGTGGATGGTTCCCTTCTGTGGGCTGCCTTGCTCAGTGTAGGACGAAGTAGAAACCACGGCGAAGCCGCCGAAACAAAGGTCCGCTCCCTCCATGAAGTCTTCGTCGCCGGCGATGGCGCAGTAAGGGCATCCGGTCCATTCGCCAACATTGTGCGGAAGCACCGACTCGCAGGTTCTCCCCATCACATCCGCGGGGGCCAGGCCGAGATGCGAGAGCATGACCTGGTTGGCTTTAATCACGTGGAAATCCGCGTCGTGCGCCAGAATGATGTCGTGAACCGAATCGAAGGTGTTCATCCACTGCCGCTGCGAACGCAACACCTGCTCCAGCAGCCGAAAGTTTTCCACGGCCGTCGCCAACTGTCGCGCGCAACTCTGCAAAAACTCAAGCTCCTCGGGCAGCCAATGCCGCTGCCCCGAACTTCCCAGCGCGAGTAGTCCTACTGGCGCTTTTCTCCCCACGACGGGAAGAGTCACTGTCTGACGAATCTTTTCCACTGCCAGGCAGACTGGATTCTCCGGCCCAGCCATATCGATCTTGCTTACCCAGGGCTGCCCGGTTTCCATCTTCTTTGAAAGGTCTTCGGTGATTTCCGCGAAGCCTGCGTCGCGCAGGAAGTCTGCGGAAACTCCCAGAGCGTGGGTCGCCACCAGGTGTCCGCCCTCCACCAGGCGGAACCACGCCGCTTTGGTGCCGGTTAGGCGCTGCAGTTCTTCGAGAGCCGTCTGCACCAGATTTCCATACTGCTGCGCGCTGGCGGATGCGCTGGTCAACGCCTGAACCACATGAAGCCGGCGGGATCGCAGCGCGGCCTCGTCGAATACGATCGCCAGCATGCTCAGCCCCAGCAAGATTTCAGCAGCCAGGAAGATTGCGTCCGGTACGCGGATCGCCACCGGCGCCCACGGAAGATGCAGCAGCAGCAGAGACAACGCCAGAGTCCACGGCGCGATCTGCCAGCGTCCGCGGCGTTCACGGAGCAACGCGATCGCTGCGGTTAGCAGA
Organism: Candidatus Sulfotelmatobacter sp.; assembly: GCA_050014115.1. Lineage (GTDB taxonomy): Bacteria > Acidobacteriota > Terriglobia > Terriglobales > Acidobacteriaceae > Sulfotelmatobacter. Next base: position 7,142 of record JBEKDY010000207.1, read on the forward strand.
ACCACGCGGTACGCAACTTCGAGCGCCATGCGCAGCGGCACCACATCCGGCCATATCAGAATTCGCGCTCCCGCAAACCCCACAAGAATCGGTGTGATCACTGCCAGCGGCACAATCAGTTCGCGCGCGCGGCTATAAGTGAGAACGGCTCCAGCCAGCAGTCCCACGGCCAGCACGAAAGTCGTCTGCACCACCACCGGAAGAAGTTCCGCAGGAATCCGCGCCGCGAACACGTCGGTCGCCAGGCGCGACACCACGAGCGCGACCCATCCCAATACCCAGGCCTTGAAATAGCGCGCGTGAAACGTGCGCAGCGCCAGCAGAGAGCCCCCGAGCAGCACTAACAGGGCCCATTCTGCAACCGTGGGCCTGCCCAATCCAAGATGGGTGATGGTGCTCGAGATGGTCGAGAGGGATGAGTTCATCGCTATGGGACGTAGTGATTCCTCCTTTTGAATATCATGGCTCGGTCTTTTTCCAGTGCAGTTTCCGGACCTCGATGATTACTTTCGGCATCTCGTGGTTGAGTTACAATCGCCGATAGACTCTTCCAGGGAATCTATGGCGGATCGAATTCTGGTGGTCGACGACGAAGAGCCCATCCGCGACATCGTCTCGGCGATGCTTACGTCGGCTGGATATGCTTGTAAACAAGCGAGTTCCGGCATTGAAGCCCTGGCCGTTCTAAGCTTTGGCGAAGAGTTCGAGCTTATGCTCTCGGACTTGATGATGGCTGATCTCGACGGTATTGGCCTGCTGGA
>JBEKDY010000208.1:0-7849 GCA_050014115.1 Candidatus Sulfotelmatobacter sp.
AAAAAAGGAGCAAGCCATGCCACGTGTAAAACGCGGAACCAAACGCCGCGCGAAACGCAAAAAGATATTAGACCGCGCCAGCGGATACTTTCTTACTAAATCAAAACTCTACCGCTCGGCGAAAGAAGCCGTCGAACGTGGGCTGAAGTTCGCCTATTCCGGACGCAAGCAGCGCAAGCGGCAATACCGCTCGCTGTGGATCGTGCGCATCGGCGCCGCGGCCAAGCTGAACGGGATGAGCTACAACCAGTTCATCCACGGTTTGAAGTTGGCGGCGGTTGAGCTCGACCGCAAGATTCTTGCCGACTTGGCGGTGAAAGATCCGGGCGGATTTGCGAGCTTGGCGCAACAGGCAAAGGATGCGATTAAGAGTGGGGCGGCGGAAGTCAAAGCCTAGCTCTCAGCTTTCAGCCATCAGCTGTCGGTTCGTTGGCCCGGCGATTCGGGAAGGGCACGGCTTCAGCCGTACCGCCCAGCTTTCTTAACTTAAATATCTTGTCATTCTGAGCGAAGCGAAGAACCTCTGCATTCCGCCGGGAGTTGCATAGGTCCTTCGCGCAAAAGACGCGCTCAGGATGACAAGTGCGCATCGGCAATGGGCATTGGCGATCGTGGCATACACCGTTCCCAAATTGACGGACTATTCGTCGGCGGCGCTGGAGCGCGCCTCCGGAGAACTGTTGTCTGCGCTGGAGCAGGAAGCCTTCGCGGCGAAGAACGACGGAGATTGGCAAGCCTTTCGCGATCGCTGGGAGGCCCGGGAGAATGGCGTCCTCAGACGAGTCAATGACCTCTGGTTGAAGAGTGCGCCGAGAGAGGCGAAGCGCGGAGTCGGTCAACTCGTCAACTCAGTCATCATCCCGCGCGTGAAAGCCACTGTTCAGGAGAGGCACGACTACGTTAAGGGTCTAGCCATTTTGAAGAGGGCCCGTGCAGGCGGACCCGATGCCGCAATTGACGCGGCGAGACGCGATGCGGAGTTGTCAGATTCCGTCGACATCACCCTCCCCGGCATCCGCCGCGCCATTGGCGCAGAGCATCCCGTGATGCGGACTTCGCGGGAGATGGTGGCGGTGTTTCAAAAGCTGGGATACTCGGTCGCGGACGGGCCGGTGATTGAGACCGACTACTACAATTTCGAGGCGCTGAATTTTCCGCCGAACCATCCTGCGCGTGACACGCAGGATACGCTGTTCATCGCCGGGCAGCAGGCCAAGCCTCCGCGCGAACGTTTACTGCTGCGCACGCATACTTCTCCTGTGCAGATTCGCACTATGGAGAAGATGCGGCCGCCGATTCGCATCGTGATTCCCGGGACTGTGCATCGCAACGATCCACCGGATGCCAGCCACTCGCCCATGTTCCATCAGATCGAAGGGCTGGCGGTCGATACGAATATCACGTTCGGCGATTTGAAGGGCACGCTCGACCATGCCATGAAGGAATTTTTTGGCTCGAGCGTGAAGACGAGTTTCCGCCCTTCGTTCTTTCCGTTTACCGAGCCGAGCGCGGAAATGTTTGTGAGCTGTTTCATTTGCGGCGGCAGCGGCCGTCGCGGTAGCGACAATGCTCCGTGCCGTCCCTGCAAGCAGACAGGGTGGATTGAGATTCTCGGCTGCGGCATGGTCGATCCCAATGTGTTTGAGTTCGTGAAGGATAACGGATACGACCCGAAGAAAATTTCTGGATTCGCGTTCGGTATGGGCGCTGACCGCATCGCCCTACTGAAGTACGGGGTGGATGATCTGCAGGCCTTCTTCCAGGGAGACGTCAGGTTCTTGCAACAATTCTCATAGATTGCTTGATCAATTTTGGTTCTCGCTAGAAGTTAGCAGCTTGTAGCTAAGCTGATTTCATGAAACTCTCGCCGCAATGGGTTCGCGAACTCGTCGATCTCGCCGTCGATGATCATCGACTGGCCGAAGACTTGACGTCCGTCGGCATCGCGGCCGAAGGCATCAGCGGGTCGGGCGCTGACACTGTCTTCGAAATGGAGATCGGCACCAACCGTCCCGACGTGATGAATCACTACGGCGTGGCGCGGGAAGCGGCTGCGATTTATGACCTGCCGCTCAAACAGCTTTCAGCTCTCAGCCATCCGGCGTCAGCCGAAAAGCACACCTCAGCGGCTAAAGCCTCCGCTCAACGGGGCTCTGGTGGCACGACTGAAGTCGTGCCTTTCCCGATTATTTTGGAAGAGCCGGAACTTTGTCCGCGGTTTACCGCGCGGGTGATTCGCGGAACTCACATCAAGCATTCGCCGGAGAAAATCGCGAACCGGCTGCGGTTGCTCGACCAGCGGCCCATCAGCAATGCCGTGGACGCCACAAACTATGTTCTGTGGGAAATCGGGAAACCGACGCATGTTTACGATCAGGATTTGCTTGAAGGCGGAAAGCTGATCGTGCGCATGGCGAGAGGCGGCGAGAAACTGAAAACGCTGGATGGTGTGGAACGGACGCTGACGTCCGAAGACCTGGTGGTGGCCGACGCGAAAAGGCCGGTGGGCCTGGCCGGCGTGATGGGCGGCTACGACTCCATGATCACGGAGAAGACCAAAAATATTGTTATCGAGTCGGCGTGGTGGGATCCCGCGATCGTGCGGAAAATGTCGCGGCGGCACGGGCTGCACACCGACGCTTCGCATCGTTTCGAGCGGGGAGCGGATTTCGAATCGACCGTGGTGTCGTGCGATTTGGTAGCCGAGATGATACTGCAATCGGGCGGCGGCGAACTCCGGGGCGACCTGGTGGACGTGGTCGCGAGAAAAATGGATCAGGCGCTGATCGTGCTGCGCGTAGCTGAGGTGTGGAGGATTCTGGGGAGCAAGCTGAAAGAGGCGGAGATGCTCCGCATCCTGAAAAGGCTGGGCTTCGAATGTGTTCCCGCGGGATTGACGGGCGGGCAGTTCGACGTGAAGGTGCCCAGCTGGCGGCTCGATGTGGAGCGCGAGATCGACTTGATCGAAGAGATCGCCCGCCTGCATGGCTATGACAAGTTTGAAAATACGCTCCCGGCGTACAGCGGGGCGGTCGTGGAACTGCCGCATGCGGCGGCTGATGCGGCCGTTCGGAAACGGGCGCTCGCCCTAGGCTACAACGAGGCGATCTCGCTGACATTTATTTCGCACGCGGATGCGGAGAAGTTTTCCATTTCGGCCGCGGGTGCAAAGGTGCTGGAGCTGGAGAATCCACAGAGCGAGGAAGCGTCGGTCATGCGCACGTCCCTCGCGCCCGGCATGCTCGACATGCTGGCGTGGAATCTGAACCGCGATTCAGAAAACGCGCGGTTGTTTGAGATGGCTCAGGTCTACGAACTCGTGGATGGCGCGCGGGCGGAGCCGAGGCGAGCTTGCCTGGGCGCGACCCTGGCCGCGGTGAAGGGGTCGACGCCGGCGGGGGCAATTCTGGATTTGAGCAAGGATGCAAGCAAGGGGGAGCAGGCAGCGGCGACCGAGGCGTTCCGCGCGTTCAAAGGCGACGTGGAGAATCTGCTCGCGCCATTTGCCGCTGAGAATTTGAGTTTCGACCGCCGGACCGCCGAATATTTTCATCCCGGCAGGTCGGCGCGAGCTTTGCTGGATGGCGCGCCGGTGGCGCAGTTTGGGCAGATTCATCCCGACGTGGCTGGGGCGCGGAAATTGCGGCAGGACGTTTTCCTGGCCGAGCTCGATCTTGAAAGTCTTTACCGGAGTGGATTGCGGAAGCCGCTAGCCGCTCCGCTCCCGAAGTATCCGGCGGTGGAGAGGGATTTTTCGTTCATCTTCGCAGATGCGGTTTCGTTCGAGGAGATGCGGAAAGTGGTGGCGGCTGCTCAAGTGAACGAACTGCGCGAGTTCAAGCCGGTCGAAATGTTTCGCAGCGGGTCGATCGGCGCCGGGAAATATTCGATTCTGCTGCGCGCGAAATTTCAATCGAGCGAGCGGACGCTGCGTGAGGAAGAAGTGGCGCAGTGGTCGGCGAAGATCGTGGCGGCGCTGCACGGACTGGGCGGAACGCAGCGGGCGTAGAGGTGGACTTCGGCTATCGGGCTTCGGCTTCTTGGGGTTAGCGGCCAGCAGCGGCGCCAGCGGCTCGCGCGCCGAATTTCCCTCGACCGTTTTTCGGACCGTTGTTTCCGTCATTCGGTCTGCGGGAAACGTCTCCTCGATCGTGCGGAGGAGTTCGGGCATCTGGGCTGGAGTGGCTGTCCAGGCGGAACTGACTTACCAGGGTCTGCAGGTCTAGCGCCATTTTCGAAAGGGTCGCGCAAGATTTCGCGGTCTGCTCCGCGGCAAGGGACGAGTCGTCGGTGAGGTTGGAGATCTGGCCGATGCTGGAATTGATTTCCACGGTGGCGCTGGATTGCTCGGTGGCCGCAGTCGCGATGTGCGAAATCATGTCTCCTACCTGCTCCGACATGCGGATGATTTCCTGCAGAGCTGCGCCGGAGGCTGTCGTCCTTTCGACTCCAATCCCGACGTCGTGAGTTCCCAATTCGATGGCGTCGACGGCGCTCTTGGCTTCCGCCTGAATCGACTCGATCATAGTGGCGATTTCCTTCGTTGCCCGGCTGGTGCGTTCGGCGAGCTTCCGCACTTCATCCGCCACCACGGCAAAGCCCCGGCCTTGTTCGCCGGCGCGAGCCGCTTCAATGGCGGCATTCAGGGCTAGCAAGTTCGTCTGGTCGGCGATTTTGTCGATGACGGCAACTATTTTTCCGATCTGCTCGGAGCTGCTGCCGAGTTTCGTGATGCGCGCGCTGACGGTGCGGGAAGAATCTGCAATACGGTGCATGGTGTCCAGCGCTTCCTTCACCACCTGGCCGCCCTGGTGCGCGGCCAGGGCGGCTTTGCTTGAAGAATCGGAAGCCGTCTGCGAGTTCTCGGAAACCTGTTCGACGGTGGCGGACATCTCTGTCATGGCTGTGGCCACCTGCCGCGTTTGATCCGCCTGTAATCTGGCGCTTTCTGCAGATTGGCCGGCTCCGAACGAAATTTCTTCGCTGGCGGCGGCCAGATGTTCAGCCGTCGCCGCGATCCCACGCACCATCTCCCGCAGCGAGTCCCGCATGCCGTTCAGCGCGATTCCCGCTTCGCCGAGCTCGTCCTCGGACTCGACTTCCACATCTTTTACGGCGAGATTCTTTGCCGAAATCTCCTGGATCATCCTGAGCATGCCCGCCACGCTGCGGCTGATCGACCGGACGATGAGCACCGAGGTGAAGATTCCGAGAAACACGCCGCCGGCTACCAGCAACAGAGTAATTTTGTTGGCCTGAGATTCCGTTTGATACTCCGCATTGATCCGCTCCTTCACCAAGCTCTGTTCCCGCGCCTCAAGCTCATTGCAGTCGGCGACCACATTTCTTACTACTTCCGTCATCGCGGGCCCGAAGGCCATGGTATTGGCTTCGTAACTTCTGCTCTGGCGGCGCAGGGAGATTTGTTTTTCGGTGAGCACGCTGATTCGATCGGTGCTGGCGCGGATTCTGGCGAGTAACGCTTTGTCTTTTTCGTCGCTGAGAACTTTGCCCAGTTCTTCCAGTTGCTGCGCGACTTCCTGCTTGTCCTGTCGGTACTGCTGTAACGATGCTTCTTTACCGTTGAATACGTAGTTCACCGCACTCCTGATTTGTTTCCGGATTCCCATCTCGATGGAGGTTGCCGCGTCCTTCTGTTTCAGGGAGAACGTCACATCGGTCGACGCAGCAATCAACCGTCCGATCGAGTAGTAGCCCACGGCTGCGGTGAAAATGATCATGGCCACCAACGCGCAGAAGCCTGCCGCCAACTTCGTGTTTAGTCCGAGGTGTCTCATGGCCCCCAGCCCCTGCCCAAGATCTGCCCACCATAGGCCTGACAAAGGAATGCAAGTTGTTTCATCGGCATAATTGGGGGTTTTCTTGAGTTCAGCCCCCTGAATAACCGGACGCTACAGGGCTGTATGGAAGGTCTCCGATCAACCGCGGCAGAACCGCAAGTCATGTCCTCCTGTGCAAAAGATGGCGCCGGGCCCCTTGCGCGACGCGGCGGAGGCGAGTACGATGGTTGTGTTCTCATTTGGCCTCGTTCCCGCGCAGGCCTTCCGCGCCCCAGAAATTCCGAAGCGGCGCGACGGATCCGAAACGGCAAAAACCGACGCTTAAAACTTAGGTTTTCGTTGCGAACAAGTATTCGTTTTCAAGGCTTGAACTTTATTCCGCAAGCGCGTCCGGCCGAAGCTCGGCGGTGCACAGAAGCCCTGCGCAGAGCCGGCGAATTTGCGTTTCTGCGCGAACCCGAGCGTCACGGTTTCTGCGGTTCTGTGCCAGCGGTGGATCGTCGCAAACTTTGCAACGGTAGAAGTCTGGAAATTCGAATGACGCTGTAGAGCGTGAGCTGTAGAACATGAGTTGTAGAAGATGAGAGGAATATGAACGCAGGACCGGGTAAGCCCTCCGGTGGTGGAGGGAGAAATAGAAGGCGGCGCGGACGCCGCCCAAACAATCAACGGGGACAGCGGCCGGGACAGGGCCAGGCTCGCGGCCAGAACCCAGACGGTATTTATACCGCGCCCATGGATCACAGCTACCGGGCCGCCCAGGCCGGCGGCAATAACGGGCAAAAGCCGCGGCAGAGGCCGGGTTTCGGGTCGACGTATCCGGTGGTCGAGCCGGAGCCTTTACCGATGCGCGAGGACGCGAACTCGCGAATTTTTGCCTTCGTCGACGACTTGTTTTTTGCGGCGAAGATTCAAGAGACGGCGCGCAAGATGAACGTCAAGGTCGAGTTCGTGAAGACCGACAAAGAGCTGATGGACCGTATGGAGCAGAACGGCGAGGAGAAACCTTCGCTGATCATTTTCGATTTGAATCACAATACCGTAAAGCCGCTCGCGCTGATTCCCAAACTCAAGACCAAGCTGAAGAAGGGAACGTCGATCATCGGCTTCCTCTCGCACGTGCAGGGAGACCTGAAGCAGAAGGCGCACGAAGTGGGCTGCGACATGGTGCTGCCGCGCTCGGCATTCTCGCAGAACCTGCCGCAGTTGCTGCGCCGTCACGGCGCGCCGGAAGAAGAAAGTCCGACGGTGCAGTAAGGCGGGCATCGGGCTTTGGCTTTTCGGGCTTCGGCCGTTCCCTTAGCGACGAACGTCTGCACGAATTAACGCGGCGAAAACCCGTAACACGAATCTCTTCGCGTAACTTTGTGTTCTTTATGGTTCGTCGGTTTTTCTCTTCCTTGCCATTGATCTCAGTGCGCCCACGTCCTCTTGGGGTTGCGAAAAGCCGAAGCCCGCTAGCCGAAGCCCGCTCTCACCCCGGAGGCCACGCCAGTGACCGTCCTCCGAGCAGGTGCACGTGCAGATGAAACACGGACTGTCCCGCCCCGGGGCCCACGTTCAGCACAGTGCGGTATCCGTTCTCGATGTTGCGGTCGCGGGCGATCTGAGCGGCGGCAAGGTGGCAGCGTCCAATAATCTCGGCGTCGGCGGCTTCGGCTTCTTTCAGCCCGGCGAAATGCTTCTTGGGAATGATGAGCACATGCGTCGGAGCTTTCGGGCTGATGTCCTCGAAGGCGAAGACATCGTCATCTTCATAAACTTTCCTGGCGGGAATCTCTCCGCGGAGGATGCGGCAGAAAAGACAACTGCTGGTGGCTTCGCTCATGATTGTTCGCTCACTATAGCCGTTAATCCAGCCTAACCAAAAACACCGCGCCCTCGCTCGTGCGCGTTTCAGCGACCATCTGCTGGGCGCGGTCGTGGTCGTCGTCGAGGACGCGGATGCGAATCCACCAGCCGCCGGCGGGACTGGCGAAGCGCAGCACCCTGGCGGTGCGGTAGCGGCGGGTGAGGTGGTCGGCGAACTCGGTGGCAACGTCTTCGTC
>JBEKDY010000209.1:0-8108 GCA_050014115.1 Candidatus Sulfotelmatobacter sp.
CGCTTCGTTTCCCTGCGCTACGAGTGGGGCCGCGAAGGCTACGAGATCATCGGTGCGCCCACGCCTCTGGCGCCGGTTTTCAACGTGGCGGAAAATTTTCCCGAGCATACGGTCGCCGGAACTTGGCGGCAATGGATCGGTCCCAACTGGGGCGTGAACTTCAATCTCGAACAACACCAGGAGCCCGCATACCACCGCATCGGAGGCACTTTCGGTGTATTCCTCGATTTCTAAAGCGACTTGGTTTTGCCCGCGCTCTCGCTTGGCTCTGATCTTCGGCGCTGCAGTGGCGCACTGCTCTCAATGCGGATTTAGCTGCTGAGGTAACACTTTGCGGGAATCGATTTTCCACCAGGCTGCAAGGCCGCGCGAGGAAGCGCAGCACGAGGAAGCGCAATACAAGCCCCTGTCCCCAGCCCTCGAAGCCCTTCGCCACCGCGGCTGGCGCGGAGGACTTATCACTCCGCACCGCGCCTTCGTCCGCCTGCGCCTCGGCCCGCGCCGCATTGCCGAAAGCGTGGCTCTTGCTAGAGCAACGTGATTCTCGTTCCTCAGGGATGGGGCAGCCATATTCACTTCGTGCTCCCCTGCTTCGGTCTCTCCGCCGGACCGGCCAGCGGCATGGCCTGGTGGATCACCACCGGGGTCACGATTCTGGCCTTCGCCGCCAGCTTCCTGCTGGCGGAGGAAGCCTTACCGTGGGCCTACCTGCTCCGCGGCTTCTGCCTGCTCCAGGCGACCGCGCTCGGATACTTCGCCGTAGCCTCCGCCCGTTTCCCTCATGACCTGCCCGGCTACACCGTCAGCATGCTGGTATTCAGCTGCGTCCTGATAGGCCTGATCCCGGTCCTCTATGGCTTCACTTTCTATTTACTGGACTTCAGCCTGAGCCAGAAAATTCTGCTCACTCTGGCGACGGTAGCCCACCTGGTGCTCTTTGTGCCACAACAATATATGTTGCAGGTATACCTGCTGCACGGGTCGGTCCTTTTTATGCCGGTCCTCTATTTCGTCTTCGGTCCTTTTCTCGACATTCTCGTCTTCATCGGATTTTACTCGTGGGGAATGAGCTGGAAATCGTCGGACCCGTTGAGTACCTAGCTTTTCCCGCGTCGCCGTTGCTGCTCGGAATTTCCAGCCGCGTCCGCTTAAGCCTGCATCCTCCCATCGACCTTAGTTACGCACCAACGTGCTGCTGAGTCGCTCCCGCGTTCTTGAGCCTTCGTTTGATACCCGACACTGTCGGATACCCGGCACTTTAGTAACCTTCACCATGAACTTCCCATTCCGCGTCAATACCCACATTACTGTAGGTTGAATATAGAAAGCCTGTAGAGATCCTGAGTGCGCCGAAGTACCCAGCTCTTCTTTTTGGGCAAATTCCCGATACGCATTGGAGGCTCCCTCTGTCTTCCCGTCTGTTTCCCTGCAGTTTCTCTGACGGCTCATCCCAAACTTACCGAATCCCGGCGCACCGCCAGTCCTGGCTCGCGCTTCATCTTCTTCGCTCGGTTGCAGCTATGACGATTCTGGCAGCCGTTGCCGTGGCCCAGAGCGGAAGCGCGAGTTCCCCGACAAACGACACGACCGGCAGCGCAAATGGTACAGACATAACATCTGTGGCTGCGAGCACTACCACCGCGGCGGCGTACCAGGGCAACTTCAATGCCACGTCGCAGTGGGTGTCGCAGTTTTCCCAGTCGGATGGTTCCATTCTCTACGTCCCGGGACAGATCGAACCCTATTTCGCCAATATTGCCGCCATCGGCATGACCAAAGATCCGAATCGGATGCCGCAAGTGGTGGCCTGGATGAAGTGGTACATGAACCACCTCAACTGGCCGGATAAGTGGGGCATCTACGGCACAACGTATAACTACACCGTCACCAACGGAGTCGAGACATCCACCGACGACTGTGACTCGACGGACTCTTACGCTTCCACTTTCCTCACTCTCACCTGGAATGCGTGGCAGAGCGGGAACGCGAACGCTCGGACCTACATCAAGACTCTCTCCTACCAGCTCGATGTGATCGGTGGAGTGCTCATCCAGACGCAGCAGAGCGATGGCCTCACCTGGGCCAAGCCTGACTATCAGATCAAGTACCTCATGGACAATTCCGAAGGCTACCGCGGATTGAGGGACCTGGCGTCGCTGTACACCAATGCCTTTGGCGATACCAGCAAGGCCGCATACTACAATGCCGCCGCAGACTCGATGCAGAACGGCGTTAAGAGCATGTGGATGAATGGCAAGTGGGCGGTCTACAAGAATTATTATGGCGACCTGATAGGCCCCAATCTGGACACCTGGTATCCCGACGCCAGTTCCCAGGTCTTTCCCGTGCTGATGGGCGTGGTGCCCTCATCCGACTCGCGTGCGCAGCAATCCTATGCGGGGCTCAATTCGGCATGGCCGGGCTGGCCGACGCTCTCGTTTAATTCCCAGGACCCATTTCCGTGGTGCCTGGTCGTCGATGGCGCGGCTGCCATGGGAGATAAAACCCGCGTCGCCACTTACATCAACACAATCCAGAGCAAGTATGTGGATCCCGACTTTCCGTGGCCGTTCTATAACGCCGAGGCTGGCTGGTTCCTGCGCGCGAACAACTACATGCTGGGTCGCGGTCTCTGATCGGGCCTGCAACCTCCGCAACCGGAGGATGAAGATGGTGTTTACGGCTCGCCGCCGGGCCATGTGGCTGTTGTCTGCATCGGAACCGGCGGCGGCCTCTCTTGTAAATGTTGATGTGCAAAAGCCTTATGTGCATTTCTCCGGTTCGCTGAAGGCAAGGTTTCTTCACTCAGTCGCAACTCGCCGGACAAGAAGAACGATGCGATATGCCGCAATGTTCCTGTTACTGACTGGTGTCTCGATGAGCCAGATTCCCGATGCTCCTTCAGTGGTTCATGATCCAACATTCGTTGCATTGTGTGCTGCTCAACTGGTTTCGACTGGACTGGATGCCTATGCGACCTCAAGGATTATGTCGTCTGGTGGTATCGAATATAACCCGCTAGATAGGCCTTTCGTATCACACGGCAATGCAGTGTTAGCCGCATCGTGGTCCGTTGAATCGACGTTGAGCATTATGGTTAGCGCTCGATTACAGCGTCGTGGCCATAAGACATTGGGTCGAGTGCTTCAGATTAGTGAAATCGCGGGTCACTCGTACGGGGCGTATTACAGTCTCGCGCATTATCGGAGAGTCCGTTGAGCAATTCGATTTCTGGTGACCTGCTTCAAGGTGCGTGATCTGCGCCGTAATGTTGGCGTGAGTAGCGACCACGCCTTTCGGTCGGCTCGCTGGGCGTGAACAATAAGGAGATCCCGGCTGGCGCTTCTGATCAAGGCGCAGACTTTACTTCTTATTCGCCTGCCCATGTCCGCTTGTCCTTCGCTGTTTTCCTCTACAAGCAGTTTATGAATGCATGGCTGTCGAATGGCCCGATTTCTAATTTCCGTCAAGCGCCGCCGATGGCCAGCCATCGTTCCAGCTAAGTGTAGAAATGTGGAGAAAGGGATGTCCGGTAGTCGCGTCGTAAGCGTGAAAAACGATGATGTCGCCATCTTTTTGCATCAAAACCGATTCCCCACCCGGCCCCAGCCAGCGACTGTTGCCAACTAACAGTCGGCTGCCTCCGCCTTCGAGCATCGACGTTCCGTTCTTATCCACGTAAGGTCCGGTCACGCTGCGCGAACGGCCGACCATGGTCTTGTAAGTGCTCCTGGTTCCACGGCAGCACAAGTCGAAGGAAACAAAAAGATAATAGTAGTCGGCATGATGAACGATAAACGGCGCCTCAATGGCCTGCCAATTAGGTGGCAAACCCCGGGGCGCAGGCGGAGGATTGTCGGGGCGCTTCCGGCTGGCCAAAGAATAAAGGCGGGTATCTTCCGTCGACAGTTTCCCCGTCTTGCGATCGAGTTTCCGCATCTTGATCCCGTTCCAGAAGCTGCCAAACGCCAGCCATGCCTGTCCTTCTACGTCTAGGATAAGGTTCGGATCAATGGCATTGAAATCATCGCTCACCTTGGATTGCAGCACCAGTCCCTGATCCACCCAATGAAACTGCGGGTTGTTCGGATCCAGAGTTTTGTTGGTCAGCAGGGCGATGCCCGAGGTGTTCTTGCCGAATGCGGAGAAGGCATAATAGAGGTGGTATTGGCCGTCGAAATAGGAAATGTCGGGCGCCCAGAGTTCTTTTGTCTCCGGACTTTCATTTTGAATCCATTGCGGAATGCCAGGCAATACATAGCCGCATCGGCTCCAGTGATGCAAATCGGGGGAGCAACGAATCGGCAGTTCGCCGTCCCGCTTCGGTTCGGTCGCGGTGGCAAACAGATACCAACTGCTGCCTTCTTTGGCGATCGAAGGATCGTGAGTTCCTTCTACATCCCCGGTAACGCTGACAACTTGAGGCAGGCCTGCCGGTGATTGTCCATGAATGTCGGTTGTGGAGAGTGTGACCGCGAGTACTGCCGCACCAAGAAACAGAACAATCATTCCCATTCTCATGCTGTATCCCTCATTAAGGAACTGCAAGGATGTTTGACAACTGACTCAAACTTTGAGTAGCGCCTCAATTAGAATTTCTTCGCGCACTTTGCGGCTTTCCTTTGCGAACTTTGCGGTTAAAGGGTTCTCGTTCGTGTCCAAGTCAAAGACTTTAACCGCTAAGCGCGAAGAAATGCCGCAAAGTACGCTAAGAAATTCAAGTTCAGCCACCACCACACTTTGATCGTGCTGAATTTAGATCCAAAAAATCAGGCTACGTTGAGCGCTCAATTATGCTTTCTCAGTTCAGCCAATTCGCTCCGGATTTTTTCCAGCCGATCCTGTTTGCGGTAGTGTTCTGCCTTGGCTGCACCGCAGGGATTCGCCTGCCGCCAATATAGTTCGTTGGCGCAGTGGATGACTTCTATCTCTTCGTGTAAGACCGCGATTCTGGCCTTCATCGCGGCTTCGAGTCCATCGCTGCATTCCTGTCTCCGCTTCGTCGGAATCATCCCTCCCAACAGCATTGAAGTTCACCAACAATGCTCACCAAGAAAGCTCACCGATAATGGCCGCCAAGAAAGCCCAGCAACAATGCGCATCCTGATCATCCTCCGTGTGACTCACCCCACGTCAACTCTCGTGCAGCGGCGCTTCGGCGGGGCCTGCTCGTCCCGCTCCGAGCCAGGGCGGTCGACTCCCTGAGCAGCAAGTTCGTCCGCATCACATATTCGGTCCCGTTCGGCATGGGTGCCTCCCGCTCCACTTCCGCAAGAAGTGCCTTGAACGCCAACTTAGCCAGTTCGGCCTGTGACATCTGCACCGTAGTCAGAGGTGGCAACGTGAACTGCGCCAGGCGCACGTCGTCAAACCCGATCAGCGACAAGTCGCGCGGAATCACAACGCCCTCCTCGTAGCTCTTTTTCATTACGCCAATGGCGGTCATGTCATTCGAGCAGAGAATTGCCGTGGGTTTAATCGGGGCGTTCAGCAGTTGCGCGACTGCTTGCATGCCTCCTTCTGTCGTGTGATTTCCCTCCACAATCAAGACCGGGTCGCCCGCGAGTCCAATTTCCTGCATCGATTGCAGAAACGCGTTCTTGCGCGCGACGGCCGATTTCAGGCTTAGCGGGCCGGCGACGAAACCGATTCGCTTGTGGCGCAGGGCTGCCAAGTGCTGGATTGCCTGGCGAATGCCATGCAAATAGTCGATGCGTATATTGCTGATCCGGGGGAGGGCCGGGCCGACATCGACGAAAACCAGCGGGACTCGGCGCAGCTTCAAATCCTCGAGCAGCAATTCCTCCATCCCGAAGGTCATCACCGCAACGCCGTCGACGCGACGTTCTATCATTCGCCGGACGGAACTCGCCATCAGCCTGGGATCGTGCACAGTGGATGTCAGCAGGATCTCGTACCCATGCTCTACGGCAATCCTCTCGAATACCGCCACGATCTCCGGGAAAAAAGGGTTGGTGATTTCGGAGACGATCAGGCCGAAGATTCTGCTCTTCCCGGAAACGAGCGCTCGTGCCTGAGTGTTCGGGTAGTATCCCAGCTCATCCACTACCTTCCATACTCGCCTCGACAGCAGGGGATCTACGGTGGGCACGCGATTGATCGCGCGCGAGGCTGTGGCGGTCGAAACCCTCGCGCGCCTCGCGATTTCCCGGAGATCCATCTTTCGACCCCTATGTTCGACCCCATCAGAAGCGAGCTGGCGAACCTTGGCAAACGTTTGCCAAATCTCCCTAGTTGTCTATGACTTTCACTCCAACGGAACCAGTAGCACACGGTGTTTTACAGTTAGACGTCTTTTAAATACAACGACATAAAGTGATAACCGATCACACCATGCAGCCCGTTTTCGGATGACAACGGTAAGTGCTGCGTGATACACCAAGCTGTAACCCAGGGGGTCGATTCGATGGCTGTGGCATCCTCCGATTCAGTCCCGAATGTGAATCCCCCAAAAGCGCGCCCGCCTATCATCGCAGGGGTGGACAAATCGGCAGTTCTTCAGGAACTGGAAAACATCCTCGCCAGCCCGTCTTTTCGGAACAGCGGCCGCAGTAAGCAGTTTCTCTCCTATGTCATACAACATAAGCTGGAAGGGCATGATGATTCGCTGAAGGAGCGCAGCATTGGGGCGGATTTGTTCCACCGTCCGGCTGATTACGCCACCGGCGACGACCCGGTCGTTCGAGTGCAGGCTGGCGAGGTGCGGAGGCGCCTCGAACAGTATTATCACGAGTGGTCCAAGCCCTCCGAAGTGCGCATCGACCTCCCTGTAGGAACCTATGTTCCCGAATTTCACCACATTTCTGTCGAGTTGCCAGCTAAGCCGGTCCCTCCGCCTTTGCCGCTCCATGAGCCCCGTAGTAAGTGGAAAGTGATTGCCTGGACGGCGCTTGCCCTGAACCTGGCGCTAGTCGCGGTTCTGGTCGGCCCCGGCATCCAGCACAAACTGGCCCGGCCCACCCCCTTGCAGCAGTTTTGGGCCCCCGTCTTTTCCACTTCGCAACCTGTACTCGTCTACCTTCCCAGGCCGGTTTTGTATCGCCCGTCATTCGCGCTGTACGACAAGTACGCAAAGACCCATCCCGGCACTTTCCAGACGCAAGTGGAGAGGTTTGACCAACCGCTGCCTCTGGATCCCGATGAAAAGATCTCATGGAAAGACATGCTCACCTTCCCTGATATCGGTCTGGTCTCGGGCGATGTTTATGCTGCTTTTCGAATTTCCGACGCCTTAGGCCGGATCGGCAAGCCACGCCAGATCAGGATTGGCGACGAATCGTCATTCGATGAGCTTCGCAATTCCCCGGCGGTGCTGATTGGAGCGTTCAGTAACCGGTGGACGATGGAAATGACGTCCGATCTGCGTTACGTGTTTGAAGAGAGGGACGGCATCCTCTGGATCCATGACCGGACCTCTCCGGACAAGAAGTGGTTCTGCAGCCTGGGTTTACACCGGGAAGTGGTGGTGGACTTTGGAGTCGTCACCCGACTACTGGACTCCAAGACGGGCCATGCCGTGGTCAGTGTGGCAGGAATCACGGCACCGGGCACCGACGCGGCGGCGCAGTTCGTCTCCGACCCCGAATACTTGTCCGAGTGGGCGCGGACGGCGCCCCCCGGATGGGAGAAAAAAAACATGCAAGTCATTGTACAGACATCGGTTATCGATGCCGGTGCCAGCCCGCCGCACGTCGTTGCTGCTTACTTCTGGTGAAGCGGCCGTGGTGACCCGAGCCTGAAAGTAGATTTCCCACAGGTCCGCACGCGCGGGTCAGAGATACTCCCCGCACTTCCACAAACTGTCTCCGCATTTTCAGCGCTTTGGGCACAAGCGAACAGGTTTACCTGATGCGAGTGGCTCGTCTTGGGATCACAATTGAGAGGGCGCCGACACTTTTCTATCTTTCTGGATCGATGGCGGCCTTGGGTCTATGTCCATACAAGTAAAGGATTTAGACTTGAAGAGTGAACGGTAACATACCGTATGCATACCGTGTGTTACTCGAAAAGAAGGAGTGGCGGGGCTTCATATGAGTCCGGGTTCGCAAAGCAAACGTTTACTCGGAGTCCCTGTCCGAACCGAGCAA
>JBEKDY010000210.1:0-7783 GCA_050014115.1 Candidatus Sulfotelmatobacter sp.
ATCTTTACCAGTTCGTACGGGGCGCCGTGTTCTTTGGCTTTGGCGTAGAGTTCTTCTTCGCCGAGGACGGTGAGGATTTTCATCTCCTGCACGATCTGGCGGATGTGCTTGACGGCGTGGACAACGTCTCCGGTGCCGGCCTCGCCTTTGGTGCGGATCATGCATGCGCCTTCGGCGATGCGGCGGAGGGCTTCGCCGAGATTGCGCGCGCCGCAGACGAAGGGGACGGTGAAGGCGTGCTTGTCGACGTGGTGAGCTTCGTCGGCGGGAGTGAGGACTTCGGATTCGTCGATGTAGTCGACGCCGAGTTCCTGGAGAATTTGGGCTTCGGCGAAGTGTCCGATGCGGCACTTGGCCATCACGGGGATGGACACGGCAGCCATGATCTCGCGAATGATCTTGGGCGAGGCCATGCGGGCTACGCCGCCTTCGGCGCGGATCTGCGCGGGGACGCGTTCCAGGGCCATGACGGCAACTGCACCCGATTTTTCGGCTATGGTGGCTTGCGCGGCGGTGGTGACGTCCATAATGACGCCGCCCTTGAGCATCTCGGCGAGGCCGGTCTTGAGGCGGAGGCTGGTGGAGTTGCCGTTGTTCTGCGACATGGTTAGGCTCCGGAAAACAGCTGTCAGCCTTCAGCTGTCAGCTCTCAGCTAAACCTTCGAGATGGTGCTCCGGTAGGGTTTTCGCCGTCCCTTTATTCTAACGCGAACGAGCGTACCGCAGATACATTGAAACTTAGGCTGTAGGCTGTGAGCTCGAGTGTCCTTGCCGTCCGTCGTCTCAGACTTCGCCTAGCATGCAAGCGTGTCGAGTGTGGCTTTGGCTGCGCTATAGAGGTCGAGATCAAATTCCCCACTCTAGCCGCACAGAACGCGGCTAGAATGGGCCACCCGACTTATTTTCGGATCTTATTTCGGATCAACCGTGGGGGTTTTCTCGGTTTCGACTGATTTCAACAATTCTTCGTCAGCCTCTTTGTCGCGTTGTTCGCCATTCAGACCGATGAATCGTTGGCTGGCGTCGTGGATTTTCTGCTCGGCGCCGTGAAGCTGGGTCGACACCGAGACGAACGTGATGCCGACGATGACGACGGCCGTGGCAAAAAGAACCAGCGCCGCGAGCCAGGCCGGGCGGCTCATGAACAGCAGCGCGATCGAGGCGACGACGATGCCGATTTCGCATGCCAGTTGCGCCCACTCGTAGTGTTCGGCTGCCATGGCATGGACTTGAGTGGCCGACTCGTAGGACTCCGACCATTCGAGCGCGGCTTCCTTTTCCGTATCGAGCGCACGGATGACCGTGGCGAAGCCGACGAGGTCCTCGTGTGTGGGAATCTCGGCGTTGAGGTTCTTGGCATTCTCCAGACGGTTCACCCGTGCGGCGCGCGCCACGTCGGCTGAGGAGATTTGACCTACCAGCTTTCTCGATTCCTCGTCCCACTCCTTAAAGCGGTCCGCGTCGGGGTTCAGGGCATGCAACTGCCGCAGCTGGGCCAGGAGCACGCGGTATTTGGTGGAGATGGCCTGATACTTCATGGAGGCGTTGGTTTGTTCGACCATGGTGGCGATGAGTTCGGTGCGCTGGCCTCCGACCAGTGCCGCACACAGCGCCAGCAGCACGCCCAGGCATGCCATGGTGATGCCGAGATACTTGCCCAGATGTCCGGCGTGCCCGGCATGCTCGATGTGCTCGGCTAATTCGTCAACTTCACCCATGTCACCTTCACTCTGTTTCACGCCGGGTTGCCCCGGGAATTTTGTCTATCGTTTTTACTACCTCCCAACATATTTGGCGAACATTTTTTCGGGATCGATGGCGATGAAGGTTCCGCGGCTGCGGGCCAGGACTTCGCTGTTTTCGTCCATGATCTCGGCTTCGTTGATGTGAACGCGGCCCTGGACACTGACTTCCCTGCCCTCGACGTGCAACGGCTTATGCAGCGGGACGGGCTTGAGATATTCGACGGTCATCTCTTTGGTGAGAGCTACTACGTGGTGTAGCTTGTTGACCTTGCCCATGGCATCGTCGAGGATGCTGGCGATGACGCCGCCGTGGCAATGGCCGGGCGGTCCGGTGTAGCGCTTGCCGAGGCGGAATTTGCAGACGAAAGTTTGCCGTGGCTCGTCGAGCGTGAACTTCAGACGCATGCCGTTGGGATTGTTCATGCCGCAGACGAAGCAGTAGTTCTTCTGCATCTGGACGTAGCGCGTGTCGTGGCCGTGCGTTTGGGGCTTGCGGGGCATGTGTGATTCTAACCTGTGGCAAGGGCCGGCCTTTTTGGTAATTCACTCCAAGAGCCTTTAACCGCAGAGGTCGCAAAGAAAAGCCGCGGAGGACGCGAAGAAGAGCCTGGCCTGATTCTTGGGCTTCTCCCGGAACTGTGATCTGCTGTATACATATCGGATTTGGAAATCTTTCGATTCGGAGCTCTCTTGTGAAATCGCTTCTCGCCACAGTAGCCACCGCCCTTTTGTTCTTCTCACTTCTTTCTTCTTTCCTCATCGGGAGCGTTCCCCAGGACAAGGATGCGGATAAGCCGCAGGCCGGTCCCGCAGCGCCACAGGATAAGAAAGCGAAAAGCAAGAAGGACGACAATGGCACCGAACGGAAGGACGACAAGAAAGAGGAACCGAAGGAAGAGAAGAAAGGCGGGATGACCGCCGATACTTTCTCCGGACTGAAGTTTCGGTTGATTGGACCGGCCGTGGCTTCGGGGCGGGTGATGTCGATTGCGGTGAATCCGAAAAATAAGTTCGAGTATTACGTCGGCGTGGCGTCGGGCGGGGTTTGGAAGACGGTGAACGACGGCACGACGTGGGCTCCGGTGTTTGACGGTGAAGGTTCTTACTCGATTGGGTGGGTTGCGCTCGATCCCAACGATTCTTCTGTGGTGTGGGTGGGATCGGGTGAAAGTAATAGCCAGCGCAGCGTCGGCTACGGCGACGGCATTTACCGGTCGGTCGATGGCGGTAAGAGCTGGGAGAATCTTGGGCTGAAGAAGTCGGAACACATTGGGCGAGTGGTGATCGATCCGCGGGATTCCAGAGTTGTGTACGTTGCGGCGGAAGGACCGCTGTGGAGTGCGGGCGGCGACCGCGGACTTTACAAGTCGACAGATGGAGGTAAGAGTTGGAAGGCCGTGCTCACGATCAGCGAGAACACGGGCGTGGTGGACGTGCAGTTGGATCCTTCGAATCCCGACATCATTTATGCGGCGGCTTACCAGCGTCGGCGGCATGTGTTCACGCTGATCGATGGCGGGCCGGAGAGCGCGATCTACAAGTCGACCGACGCGGGAGCGACGTGGAACAAATTGAAATCGGGGCTGCCGACGGTGGATTTGGGGCGCATCGGGTTGGCGGTTTCGCCGGCCGATCCGAATGTGGTGTATGCCACGGTGGAGGCGACCGACGGCAAGGGCGGCATTTTTCGCTCGAACGATAAAGGAGCGACCTGGGAGCGGCGGAACGAGTTCGACCAAGGGGCGATGTATTACGCGCGCGTGGTGGCAGATCCTAAAAATGTGGATCGCATTTTTGTGATGAGCGTGGAGTTGCGCGAGTCGCTCGACGGCGGCAAGACGCTGGAGAAAGTGGAGGAGAAAAACCATCACGGCGATAACCACGCGATCTGGATCGATCCGGACGACACGCGGCACTGGCTGCTAGGTTCCGACGGAGGCATGTATGAGACCTACGACAACGCGAAGAGCTGGCAGTTCAAGGCCAACCTGCCGACGGTGCAGTTCTACGACGTGGCGGTAGACAACGCGCTTCCCTTTTACAACGTGTGCGGCGGCACGCAGGATAATTTTTCGTGGTGCGGGCCCTCGCGCACGCGAACGATGAACGGCATTGTGAACTCGGACTGGAGCGTGACGACAGGCGGCGACGGGTTCCACTCGCAGGTAGACCCGGTGGATGCGAACACGATTTATTCGGAATCGCAATACGGCGTGCTGGTGCGTTACGACAAGCCGACCGGACAGGAAATTGTGTTGCAGCCGCTGGAAGGAAAGGGCGAGCCTCCACTGCGCTGGAATTGGGATTCGCCGGTGATTATCAGTCCGCACGCGCATACGCGGCTGTATTTTGCGGCGAATAAGCTGTTTCGCAGCGACGATCGCGGCGACACGTGGAAGGCCATCAGCGGCGACCTGACGCGGCAAATGGATCGCAACAAGCTGCCGGTGATGGGCAAGGTGTGGGGCCCGGATGCGGTGGCGAAGAATCAGTCGACTTCGTTCTACGGGAACATTGTGGCTCTGGCCGAGTCGCCGAAGAAGGAAGGGTTGATCTACGTTGGCACGGACGATGGACTGATTCAAGTCACGAGCGACGGTGGGCAGAACTGGACGAGGTACGAAAAGTTCGCGGACGTGCCGGACATGACATACGTCAGCCGGTTGGCGGCTTCGCCGCACGACGCCGGCACGGTTTATGCCGCGTTTGAGAATCATAAGAACGGAGACTTTAAACCTTATCTGCTCAAGTCGACGGACGCAGGTAAGAGCTGGAGTTCGATTGCCGGCGATCTTCCGGAGAACGGTCCGGTGCTGGCATTTGCCGAAGATCCGGTGAATGCGAACTTGCTTTTTGCGGGGACGGAGTTCGGTGCTTTTTTCACCATCGACGGCGGACACCATTGGGTGCAGCTCAAGGGAGGGATGCCGACGATTGCGGTGCGCGATATGGTGATTCAGGCGCGGGAAAGCGATCTGGTAATTGCCACCTTCGGGCGCGGGTTCTATGTACTGGATAACATTGCACCGCTGCGGCTGGTCAAGGACGGCTCCATGGGGCTTCCGTCCGGTCTGTACACCGTGAAGGATGCGCTGCTCTACATTGAGAGTCATCCGCTGGGCGGTCCGAAGAAAGGGTTTCAAGGGGATGCATTCTTTACTGCGGCGAACCCGCCTTACGGCGCGGTATTCACGGCATTCCTAAAGGACAAGCTGAAAACGAAGAAGGAAAAGCGCGAAGAAGCCGAGAAAGACGCGGCCAAGAAAAATCAGACGCTCCCCTATCCCAGCAACGACGAGTTGCGGGCAGAAGCGGAAGAGGCGAAGCCGGAAGTTTATTTTGTGGTGTACGACGAGAGCGGGGCGCCGATTCGACGCGTGGACGGCGCGACCGAACAGGGCTTCCAGCGCGCGGCATGGGATTTGCGGTATCCCGCACCAGCGCTGCGCGAGCATAACGGGGAAGGTGATGACGATTTTCCTCCCGCGACGGCGCAGGGTCCTCTGGTGCTGCCGGGTGCTTACTCGGTACGCATGTTCCAGAAGGTGAATGGTGCGGTTACAGAATTGGGTGGACCACAAGCTTTTAAAGTGGCCGCCGAGGGTAGCTCGTTGTTGCCGGAGTCTGATCGAACTGCACAGGAAGAATTTCACCGCAAAGTTTCGCGACTGTATCGAGCCGTCTCCGGGGCAACGCATACCGCTGAGAACGTGGAGACACGGCTGAAGTCAATTCGCCAGGCCCTGCGAGAGACGCCAGCTGTTGCGAAGCAACTGGAAGCCGTCGCCGATGCGATCGAGCAGCGCAATCGGGAGATTCAACGCGCGCTCAGCGGCGACAAAGAGCTGGCTAAACGGAACGAGCCGGTGACTTCCTCGATTAACGACCGCGTGGAAGGCATTATGGAAGGGGAACGGTTTGCCCTGGCCAAGCCCACGCAATCGCACGTGAACGACTACAACGTCGCGGCCGCAGAGTTTGGGGAGCAATTGGGGAAACTTCATACGCTGGTCGAAGTCGATTTGGCCAAACTAGAGAAAGACATGGAAGCCGCGGGCGCGCCCTGGACTCCCGGACGCGTGCCGGAATGGTCGGAGAAATAAACGCTCCAGCCGCGGATTCACTGGTCCATTGCTCGAAGTCCACGTGCTTTGCCGAAGCCGGATGGCTGAAGCCCGAAGGCCGGGGTTAGCGCATGCCTCCGAGTTTGACCCCTGCGGCAGCCTCATATACCTTGGGGGCTGCCGTTTCCCGCTTCGCGTTTCGGAAAGCGCGCGGCGACTACTTCCCTCATGGACAAAAAGCGCATCCTGGCCAGCGCGGTGGTATTCCTCATCCTGGCAGTTCTCGTTTATCTGCAATACCGGCATTGGCAAAGCTTCGATTGGGGCACGTTCTGGGGTCAGGCTCGGCGCATCCGGAAGTTCCGCGTCCTTTATGCCATCGGGCTGATTTACTTCGGATACATTTTGCGGGCTCTGCGCTGGAAGATTTTTCTGAAGCCGGTGCGGCCGAATGTAACTGCGACGTCTCTGGTGTCGCCCACGCTGATCGGTTTCACGGGACTGGCGTTGCTGGGACGCGTGGGAGAATTTATTCGTCCGTATTTGATTGCGCGACGGAACGATCTTACATTCTCATCGCAGTTGGCGGTGTGGACGGTGGAGCGCATTTTCGACTTTGCAGCGTTCGCCCTCTTACTGGCGGTCGCAGTTTTCCGCGAAGGGGGGATGCTTTCGATCCCCGACCCAGGCCCGTTCTATCGCAGCCTGAGGCTCGGGGTGCTCCTGCTGAACCTTCTCGTCGCGGCCGTCGCGGTTCTTGCGATTGCGATCAACCGCCGTGGCGAAGCCATCGCGAGTTGGGTCGACAAGAAGATGGCCCATCTGCCGCGGAATTTGGGACACAGAGCAGCCGCCGAAGTGCGCAAATTCGGGACGGGCTTAAACACAATCCACGGGCCAGTGTCGCTGGTTGAGGCCGCTCTAACCTCGGTGGGAATGTGGTACGTGATCGCGCTCGCCTACAAAGCGGTGACGCATTCCTACGACGCACCTGCTTTGGACATTCCTCTCCTCCAGATTCTGATTCTCATGGGAGCGAGCATGGCCGGATCCGTGCTTCAACTGCCGGGGATTGGTGGAGGTTCACAGCTTGCAGTCATCGCTATGCTTTCCGGACCGTTTGCCGCTCCCAGGGAGATGGCGGCGAGTTGCGGGATTCTGCTGTGGTTGGTGACGTTTGCCGCTGTGGTGCCGGTGGGTCTGGTTCTGGCACATCACGAGCGATTGTCGTTGCGGAAGTTGTCGGAGGAGAGTCACCGGTCGGAGGAAACGCAAACGGTTACGCTGCCGCGGATCGACTCAGATTCCCGCGGATGAAACAAATTTTGCTTCTTTGATTTGCGCCAATCCGAGTGATCTGATTTGATGAAGACGTCTGTCACTGTAGTTCTTTCGGTATCCCTCGTGGTTAAGCTGTGACTCCTCGCGGCTGTGCTAGAATCTGGCGATTCCCTGCGGAGCGGCGTTGCAAATGGCTGTCAGCGGGCACGCGTAAACGTTTACGCAGGACAGACTGGCGAGATTCGCTAGAAACTTTGCGGCCATTTTTTCTGATTTGGCACGCCAGGCGCTTAGTTCTTTTGTGGATAGGTGAAAACGCATGCATCTTGCAACTCTGGTGTTGAGTTCCTCGACGCTGGTTCATCTTTCGCCCGTCGACATTGCCATTGTCGCTTTCTATTTTGCGCTGGTGCTGGCCATCGGCATCTACCTGAAGGGACGGGCGAACACCGGCGAAGATTTTTTCATGGCCGGGCGGGAAATGACAGCGTGGGTTGCCGGCCTGAGTTTTCTCTCGGCCAATCTCGGCGCGCTCGAATTAATGGGCTGGGCGGGCTCTGCCTATCAGTACGGAATTCTTGCAACTCATTGGTATTGGATCGGCGCCATTCCAGCGATGCTGTTTCTGGCGCTGGTGATGATGCCGTTTTATTACATCTCGAAGACGCACTCGGTGCCGGGATATTTGAAGCT
>JBEKDY010000211.1:0-7645 GCA_050014115.1 Candidatus Sulfotelmatobacter sp.
ATCTGCCGCAAACAGGCGCGGCGTTTGGCCGAAGGCAAGCCCGACAAGCTGGTGGTCTCGAAAGAAATCATTCAGGAGTTCCTCGGCGGCATCAAGATTCGCACCGAAGGCGAAATCGAAGAGCGCACGCAGCGGCCCGGCGTGGCCGTGGGCCTGGCTTGGACTCCGTCGGGCGGCGACGTGTTGTTCGTCGAAGCTAGCCGCATGCGCGGCAAAGGCGGTTTCACCATCACCGGCCAGATTCAGGACGTAATGCGCGAGTCGATGCAGGCAGCGCACAGCTGGGTACGTTCCAACGCGGAACGTCTGGGGCTCGACGAAGAATTCTTCGCCAGCCACGACATTCACATTCACGTGCCCGCCGGCGCCATTCCGAAGGACGGCCCGTCCGCCGGCGTTACGATTGTGACCGCGCTGGTCTCGCTGCTCTCCGGACGCCGTATCCGTCCCTTTACCGCGATGACCGGCGAAATCACGCTCAGCGGAAATGTGCTTCCCGTCGGCGGCATCAAGGAAAAAGTCCTGGCTGCAAAACGCGCGGGCGTTCGCGACGTGATTATGCCCGCGGAAAACAAAATGAACGTGGAGGAAGATCTCACGCCCGAGCAGATCGAGAACCTCACCGTTCATTACGTGAAGACTATCGACGAAGCGCTGCATGTGCTGATTCCGATTGTGGAAGAGGGCGCCACAGAGGCCCCGGCGCCCGAAGGCTCAAAGGCGCTGGGAAAAGCTGTCCCTCCGGTCAGCGAGCCCCAGCCCGTTCCCGCAGGATTTCACGCATAGCCTCGCTGATTAAGTCGGAAGCGAAAACGATGGCCGGTTCCAGAAAATGGACCGGCCATTTTTATCGCCTCAAGGTCTTTCCTTCGTGCACCTTAGTGTCCCTCGTGGTAAAAGTCTTTGGCTTGCGCCGCGAACTCCCGCTAGCCCTGTGCCCTCGAAGTTCGCACCCACTCGGCGATCAGCGACGCCAGCACCACAAGAACGGTCGTCCAGACGATGTAGAGGGCTTCCATCTCGATCTGCTGGTGCATCGGCTCACTGCCCTCCATGCCCAGGGAGCGCAACGCCTGGTCCACAAAAACATGCACACCCTGGGCTGCTTTCGACAGGACGCTTCCATCGTGGCGCAGGCCGCTTAAAGTGAAGCCGCTCAGCAGTCCGGTCACCCCGGCCTGAAATCTCTCGCTCGCCTTCGCGACCGCTATCACCGAAAGCAGCATGCCGTTCACAATGCCTGCCAGCACAGAGCAGGGCAGACAATAGGCGACGTGCAGTCCCAGGTAAACCAGTGCCACGTTGACCACCACCCAGAGCCCGCCCATCAGCGGTACCCACACTACGTACGATGAAGCTGCCAGAGGGCCGCCAACGGTCATACTGCTCCCCATCGCCCGATCCGTGGAGACTGGCATAGATACCTCCTCAAAACTCACGAAGAATAGTGACGGCAGGCGCTTTTTCGTTGCAGGCCTACAGGATCGTGCCCTCCGCGATACACTTGCGACTGGCCACGCCCATGCGAGTGCGCGTTCTTTTCTTCGGGATGCTGAAGGATCTGGCCGGCAAGTCCAGCGACTTGTTGGACTTGCCGGAGCCCGCTTCCGTCGCGGATGTGCTTGCGCATTACCAGGCGCACATGCCTCGATTCAAGGATTCGCTTCCGTCGCTGGCCGTGGCGGTGAACCAACAATATGCCGGGCCGAAGACCAAGCTGAAGCTGGACGATGAAGTCGCGCTGTTGCCGCCAGTCAGCGGAGGGTCGGGCAAGGACGCGGGCGAGACGCCCGCAGAACAGCCGGACGAGCCTCGGCGCTTCGCCGCAGCTTCGATCATTCATGCCGAGATCATTCGCGAAGCGATTGACACTCAGCAGGTTCTGGCCAGCCTCAAGCGCGGCGAAGATGGTGCGGCAGTTGTTTTCGAAGGCGTGGTGCGCAACCAGACCCGCGGGCGCAGGACGCTCTATCTCGACTACGAGGCCTATGAAGAAATGGCTTTGCAGCAGATGGAGGCGCTGGCCGAGCAATCGCTGAAGCAGTTCCAGATCCGCGACGTCGCTATTGTCCACCGGTTGGGACGGCTGGAGATCGGCGAAACCAGTGTGCTGGTGGTAGTGGCGTCGGCCCATCGCGCCGCCGCGTTTGACGCCTGCCGCTGGCTCATCGATACCCTCAAACGCACCGTCCCCATCTGGAAGAAAGAATATTTCGAAGATGGCGCGGTGTGGGCCGACGGCGAGCCCTTCCCCGCCGAAATTCCGCGCGCAAATCCACTCGGCTAGCCACCCCCGCCGACTGGGGACGCATCTAACTAACAGGGCTTCATAATTGGCGTCGTAATTGGACCTGCTGGCAAATTGGGCAAGGTATAATCTCCGTTAATCATCTCTAGTCAATCAATGAGAAAATCGGCTTTCCTGGCTCAACGGATTCTGGGCGTGCTGGTTTTGACCTGTGCCGGGCTGGCACAGCAACCGCCCACCCATTCCGATCCTGCCGAGACGCTGAAGGTCGACGTAAAACTCGTCAACGTGTTCGTAACCGTCACCGACGCGCACAGCGCTCCAGTAGGCGGACTCACGAAAGAAAACTTCAGCCTGCTGGAAGACGGTCAGCAACAGAACATTTCTATTTTTGAGAAGCAGTCGGCGGCGCCGCTGTCGATCGCGCTGGCCGTCGATACCAGCCTGAGCACGCGTCACGACCTGCCGCTTGAGCAAGCCTCCGCCAAACGATTTGCGCATACCATTCTGCGTCCGGTGGACGCGCTTTCGGTGTACGGGTTCAGCGAATATGTGCGCGAATCAATCGGCTTTACCGCCGACCTGAAGCGCATTGACGAAGGCATCGATCACATCCGCCTGGGCGCCGCGACCGCGCTCTACGATGCGATTTATGTGGTGTCGCGCGCCCTGGATCGCCGCCAGGGACGCAAAGTCATTGTCCTGATCACCGACGGCGGGGACACGATCAGCAAAATAAATTACAAAGAAGCCGTCCGCGCGGCGCAAGAGGCGGAAGCTACGGTTTACAGCATCATCGTGGTGCCCATCGAAAACAGCGCCGGACGCGAAATCGGAGGCGAACACGCCCTCATCCAGCTTTCCGAGGATACCGGCGGCAAATATTATTACGCGACGTCTATCACTCAGCTTGACGACGCCTTCCAGAAAATCAGCGACGAACTGCGCACGCAATATTTGCTGGCCTACTATCCGATTCACCGGACATCTTTTTCCGATTTCCGCCGCATCCAGATCAATGTACTGGGCCGGCCCGAAGCCTCGGCTTACCACGTCCGCAATCGCGCCGGCTACTACACCGTGAAATCGGACTTCTAAACCGAGCCGGGCGGTTGACACAGATGGCGGATATGCAGATATATTGGCAATACCTGATTTACAGCGGAACCGGTTCGCGAATTGCTGTTTTCCTGCCCAAAGCATCATTCAGGATCGCGAGAAGATTCAATCGCGAGAAGACAATTTCGAGTTCGTGGTTGCGGGCTGTGAGTGCGTAGCTGAGATTTTGTCTGACCCGACCCGGCGATTCTCGGCTTCCGTTTCACGATGATTCGCGGAAGAAATGATTTGCGGAAGAACTTAAGGGAGAAAGTTTTGCAAAGGAAGGTGAACATGTTGTTCGATGCCAATCCCCGCGGTTTCCAAGCGGGCTGCATCTACGCGGGCCGATCCTACGCGGGCCGATCCTACGCAGGCCGATCCTACGCAGGAACGACCCTGAGGACGCTTTTCGTGATCTTCTGCGTGCTGGCCTGCTCTGCGGTGATGCTGGCCCAGACCACGATTTCCACGGGAAGCATTCAGGGTGTGGTCACCGACCCAACGGGCGCAGTGGTGAGCGGGGCGAAGATTTCCATCAACAACAAGGCCACGGGACGCGTAATCACAACCACCACCACCTCGGCCGGAGCCTACGCATCAGGCGCGTTGATTCCCGGAGATTACACGCTGAGAGTGGAGGCGCAGGGATTCAGCACCTCGGAGCTTGCCGTCATCGTGCAGGTCGGCGTCACCTCGACTGGAAACATCAAGTTGCACGTCGGCCAGGCCGCGCAAGTGGTGGAAGTTCAGAGTAACGAAGTCGCCGTCAACACTGAGCAGGCCACCGTGCAGGGCGTTCTAACGACCGAACAGATCGAAAACCTTCCCATCAATGGAC
Source organism: Candidatus Sulfotelmatobacter sp. (assembly GCA_050014115.1). Lineage (GTDB taxonomy): Bacteria > Acidobacteriota > Terriglobia > Terriglobales > Acidobacteriaceae > Sulfotelmatobacter. The sequence continues at coordinate 4,188 of JBEKDY010000211.1, forward strand.
GAAATTTCCTCGACCTGGCCCAACTGGAGCCGGGAGTGCAAATCCAGGATGGCGGAAATTTCGACCCCACCAAGAATGGTTTCTCATCCATTTCGTTCGGCGGGCGTTTCGGACGGACCGCCCGCATCGAAGTCGATGGCCTCGACATAAGCGACGAAACTGTAGGCACGACCACGCAGAACGTGCCCGAAGGCGCCATCCAGGAATTTCAGATTCAGCAGTCGTCTCTCGATCTTTCCACCGAGCTCACTTCTTCGGGATCGGTCAACGTGACCACCCGGTCGGGCACCAATGCTTATCACGGCGAGGGCTACTACTTTTTCCGCGATCAAACTCTGGATGCGGCTCTGCCCGGCGGCAGCGACAATCCTTTCCAGCGCAATCAGTTTGGCGGCAGCTTTGGCGGAGCAATTCTGAAAGACAAGCTATTTTTCTTCCTGGACGCCGAACGGACCAAGCAGGATCTGCTCAATCCCGTGCTGCCGGGCGGTGTGTTCGCCGCCGATTCCGGAAACTACAGCTCGCCTTTTCGCGAGGTGGAAGGCCTCGGAAGACTCGATTGGCAGATCAACGACAAATACCATTTTTTCTATCGCTTCTCCTACGATCAAAACCACAGCGTGCTGGCTTTCATCCCCAACAGCTTCCAGCCTTTCGGGAATGTAAATCACACGCCTGACCACGCCATGGGTCTGGACTTCAGCACCGGGAGCTACACGCACAGCATTCGTTTCGGGTACATGAAATTCCGCAACGGAATTGTGGACGCGGTCGCCGGGACCAACATCTTCGACCCCGCGCCGGGAATCGAACTGGCCATCGGAGGCGATCCAGACTGCCTGACTGCCGGAGCGGACTCTTTTTGTTCCGGTCCAAACTTCCTGGCGCCGCAGCAGACCTACCAGTCCGACCACCAGATCAAATACGACGGCAGCAGGGCGCTTGGCGCGCACATTTTCCGCTACGGGGGCGGGTTCAATCATATTCTCGGCGGCGGATTCGCCAGCTTCCTGAAGCTGGCGCCCGCTGTGGGATCGCCGCTCAATACCACGACCTCGGCCTTCGCCAATAGCGGTTGCGCGCCAAACCCTCCCTGTTTCCCTGGTGGCTCGGCGAATCCGCTGAATTATCCCGTCAGTAACGTCTCCCTGGGCAATGGACAGGGCTACGACTCAGAAATCCCAGCCTTCGGGTTTCCCGCAGGCGGCAGCGGCCCAGACAACCGCATTTCGGCATATTTCGGAGACGCCTGGAAGGTCAAACGGAACCTGACCTTAACTTACGGGATTCGTTACGTCCGCGACTCCGGGCGCACCGACAGCGACCTGGGCCCGATTTCGGCTCTGAATCAATTCAACAATCAGTTCTATTCGAGCCTGGGCAATCGAGTGAATCAGCCCAATCTCAACTTCGCGCCGCAAGTCGGCATTGCCTATGATCCTTCGAGTAACGGGAAGACGGTGATTCGTGGAGGCATTGGCCTTTTCTATGAAAACTCGATCTGGAACAACATTGAATTCGACCGGCCCGCGCGATTGCAGAAGGGATTGTTCCTGGCAGACACGACCGTCTGCTCCAACGGCAGTCCCCAAGCACTGAGCTTGCCGACAGGCACGACGGTCCCCATTACATTTTGCGGCCAGCCGATCGGAAGCGTCGCCAGCCAGATTTCCGCTCTTCAGGCCCAGTATCAAGCCGCCACGGTGGCAGCCGGGCCAGCGAGCAACCCCTCGTTCATCGGGACCGCACTGGCGGACGGGTTAGACGCGACGGGAACGGATCTGCTGGCGCCCACTTATGTCAGCCCGCGCTCCCTGCAAATGAACCTCGGCATCCAGCATGAGATCCGTCCAGGGATGGTTTTCACGGCGGACTATCTGCGCAACATTGAGACCCACACGCTGCTCGCGGTGGATACCAATCACGTGGGCGATTATCGCTTCCCAGCCATGAACTTCACCGGAGCTGTGACCGCTGCCATACAAGCAACGGCGGCGAATAACCAGGGATCGGCAAATGCGGGTTGCGCTTCGCTGAACCCAGGACCGGCCATGGTGAGCTGCTACCTCGCTCACTTCAACGGAACCTATTCACCATCGTCACCGCAGGGCGGCGGGCCCGATCCCTATGCCGGCACCATCGCGGACTTTGCCTCCAATGGCCTCGATTCCGGCTATTCGTTGTGTAGTGGAGCACCCTGCCCCAGCGCGGCTTTCCCCGGCATCAACCCGCTCGTCGGCGCCAACCAGATGCTGTTCCCCATCGGTTACGCGAAAAACACCGCGGTACAGTTATCGCTGAAGCAGCATCTGAAGAGCCCGTTCCCGGGTATTACAAACTTCGACCTGCAGGTGTCGTATCAATTGGAGCGCTATGTCGCCGCGGCCGCCGACAACGACTTCGTCACCATTGCTACCGACTTCAACAACCCGCAGCGTTACCTGGGGCCGAACGGGCTCGACCGCAAGAACCAGATTTCTTTCGGCGGCAGCATGGATCTGCCCTTTCATTTCCGTGTGGGCATGATTGGACATTTCTACAGCGCGCTGCCCGTTACGCTCACCTTGAGCCCCACCGGAAACCCGGGCGGCATCTTCGTGACGGATGTCACTGGCGACGGCACCGGCGATGGCAGCTTTGCCTCGAACGGAGGCCTTGGCGACGTTTTGCCGGGGACCAACATCGGCTCATTCGGTCACGGCGTCGACCAGAACAGCATCAACAAAGTGATTAACAACTATAACCACGTGGATGCCTTCCAGCCCACTCCGGCGGGTCAAGTGCTGATCAACAGCAACCTGTTCGGGGTGAATGCCACCCAAAGCTTGTCGAATCTGCAGACCCTGGGAGGAGTGCAACAGCCCGTCGCGCCCGCTCCCTACGACGAGGCCGGCATGGGCTGGCTGCGCGCCTTCGACATTAGTTTGAACTGGGTTTACAAGGTGAAGGATCGGGTTACTGTGCAGCCCGGGGTATCGTTTTTCAATGTGGCGAATTTCGCGAACTTTGACGGACCGGCAAACCCGTTGAGCGGCGTGCTGAGCGGAACGTGCGGATCGCTCAACGGCACGGCTTTCGGGGCCGCGCCGCTCTGTCCTAGTCTGGGCCAGCAAAGCAGCAATCGGCTGGGTCTGGGCTCGGGCGTTTTCGCGCTGGGATCTCCGCGGGTGATGGAATTTTCGTTGAAATTCAGTTTCTAGCTCGCGTGAGATCGATGTCGAAGGGGATTTGGAAGGGCACGAGTTCAGAGGTTGCGGAAAAACTGGTGACGCGGCCGGCGAATATTTGTCCGATTGCGCCTAAGGGTTCAACTCGCTGCGCAACCGCCTCGAGAGTTTTTCGATCTGCTTCAGCTTCAGCAGCACGTCTTTGGGCAGCATGCCCTTCTTGATGCTTTCCACATCGGTGGGAATTGACTGCGCGGTTCGAGCCAACTCGGCCGCGTCTCTCTGCACTTC
>JBEKDY010000212.1:0-7518 GCA_050014115.1 Candidatus Sulfotelmatobacter sp.
GTCCACGCCGTCAAGCACATCCGCCAGATCGTGCAGGAGATGAAAATCCTCACCGTCCTCGGCGAAGAAGAACTCTACGCCAAAGCCAAAGAACACGGCGCCCCGTACGAACTGGTAAAGATCGTCGCCAAAGCAGGCAAGCTCCCCGTCCCAAATTTCAGCGCCGGAGGCATCGCCACCCCCGCCGACGCAAGCTTAGTCATGCAGCTAGGCGCTGAAGCAGTGTTCGTAGGCTCAGGCATCTTCATGAAAGACAGCACCACCTTCGCCGATCCCGTAGAAGCAGAGAAGCGCGCCCGCGCCATCGTGAAGGCCGCCACCCACTTCAACGACCCTAAAGTATTACTTGAAGTCAGCGAAGACCTGACAGGAGCGATGAAAGGCCTTGCCGTCTCGGGATTGGACGAAGCCCACATGCTGCAGACCCGCGGCTGGTAGGAAGCGGGCGGCGATGGCAGATGACTCTGTAGCGGCAGCCCGTCACTAATCCCTACTGCGTCATCCCGAAGCCCCGCGTTTTCACCAGCGGGGCGAGGGATCTCGCGTGCGGCATCCCGCCCTCCGCGCATCCACAGCCGCGAACGCCAGATGTTCACTCGTCACAGACAAAGCAGATGCCCCGTGCTAAAGGTGATAAGACTCGCGCGAGATCCCTCGCTCCGCCTGAAAAACGGCTGCGCTCGGGATGACGCATTCGAGAAGGGCAATGAGAGAATCGAAACGATTCCACGTCTATATCATGACCAATCGGTCCCGCTCCCATGTTTTGTACACGGGCGTCACGGGCAACCTGAGCCGTCGCGTTTTTGAACACAAGAACAAACTTGTGCCCGGCTTCACCAGCCGATACAACCTCACGCGGCTAGTCTATTACGAATGCTTCTTCTATCCCGATGCGGCGATCAGTCGCGAGAAGGAAATTAAGGGCTGGCGGCGCAGCAAGAAGATTCGCCTGGTCGAATCGCTGAATCCTCACTGGAACGATCTGGCCGGATGTTGGGCTGATGTCTACAACCCGGATGCGAAACGCGCATCATAACTCCCGGCGGCTTTCGAGTGGTGGGATTATTCGAATCCCCAAAGCGTATGCTTTTGGCACGGTACCCGTCCGAGATTCTTACAGGACGAAAGCTGACGATTTCCACAACTCGCGCGAAATCGTGTGACATCCAACCTTGCCTCTGACTTTTAATTAGTCCATTCTGGTCGAGGCGAAGGCAGCGCAGCCAGCCTGATTGCCTCGGCTGTAACTTCTTTGTTCTCTAGATTTTGACCTTTAAGTTCTTTGACATCAAGATTTTGCGCACGTGGTTCTCCGGGACCCGCATGAACAGCGGGGATTCGAGACCCTAGGGGGGAGGGGGGTACCCCGCGATCCCGATCTGGCGCACGCACGTAGGACCCCGCAGCAAACTTTATTTGCGAAAGAAATTCACAGCGTCGCCGCGGCGTCAACGTTTGGTTAGCGACCGTGCCGGCTGAAGAACCTTCCGACACCCAGCCGTACCTGGACTGTATTAATCCCGGGATTCGGGACAGCCAATCCTGCGTTTGAGATGTGCAGGTAGCGCACTTCCACGCTCCAGTTATATTTCGGGCCGAGAATGTGCGTGCCGAGTGCGGCGGCTGACGTGAAGTTCACGGTATTGGTGTAGGTGGGGACGTTGTGGTTGGTGAAGAGCGTGCCTCCGCTGAGTTCGAGATAGGGCGAGAAGCGGCCGCGGCGCACGAAATCCCACTTGAGGCCGAGCGGGTTGAATCCCACGCCGTAAGCGGTGTTGGCGGGCTGGAAGACGAAGAACATGGGAACGGCATCCACGGCGTACTCAAATCGTCCGCGAAGAAAGCTGGGAAGGTGCGGACCGGTGATGATCCATCCATAGCGCAGCCCGGCGTTGAATACGCCGGTGTCGCCGCGTCCGCCGCTGACGGAGTGGCCGCCGCCCGTCCAGAGCTGCACTTCGTGGCCGTCGTCCTCGGGCCCGGCTTGATCCAGGCTAGATTGCCCGAAGCTAGATTGCCCCAGGCACACGGCTGACGCGGTCAAGATAATAAGAGCGAGCAAGAAATGACGCATGATTTTAAGCCATCAAGATTCAACCCAGCCTGATGCCGCGCGACAGGTGCAAGCGGGAAGAGCGAACGCCGTCGAGGCCGGAAGGGACACGATACAGGAAGGGGCACCACGGAACAAAGGGAACAATGAGAGCTCGTCGCTTGAGTCACTCGAAAGGGGTGCTGCAAAACCGTTAACCACCAAGGACACTAAGGAGCAGGAAGGGATCCTCATGCGACTGGCAGCGGGCAATCCTCGGGGACGGAAGCCGCATCTCATGGGATAACGGGCGTGATATGCTCGGCTGGATTCACGGCATATGATCCCCGGGATACGGTTCGCAGAGTATGCAGCGCGGAAGCGCTTCTGGGAGGTTCGCGATGCGATGGATCTTTATTCTTTGTCTGGTTTCAGGAATGGCCTTCGGGCAGGCTGCCGTTCCTGCGCAGCCAGCCGCTCCGCAATCTGGCGCTTCGCAGGCCACAGTTCCGGCGACGCCGGCTCCTGCGGCAGTTACTCCGAGTGAAGGCGCAGCGCCTGCGAAGGCGCCCGACCCTGACGCTGCGGTGATTCCCGCGGGAGCGAGGATTCCGTTGCTGCTCAAGCAGGCCATCTCTACAAAAAACGCGCGCGAAGGCGACGCGGTTTATGCGGAAACTGCATTTCCGTTTGTGGTGAACGAACACATTCTGGTGCCGGCGGGGACTTACATCCAGGGCAAGATTTCGCACGTGGAGCGCGCCGGGCGAATGAAGGGGCGGGCGGAAATCCTGATGCACTTCACGTCAATGATTTATCCCAGCGGTTACACGGTGATGCTGCCGGGATCGGTGGAGAACACACCCGGCGCGGACAACAAAAGCGTGAAGGATAAAGAAGGAACCATCCGGCAGGACAGTGACACCGGACAGAAAGTGGAAGACGCGGCGAGAAATGGCGCCTACGGAGGCGCGGTCGGTGGCATCGGCGGCGGATTGGCTACCGGCGGGCTGAATGGCGCTCGTATTGGTGCGGGAGCGGGAGCCGCAGCAGGTATTGCCTGGGCGTTGTTGAAGCGGGGCAATGACGTGAGGCTGGATGTGGGGACTTCGATTGAGATGGAGATTCAGAGGGAGATTCCGCTGGACCGGACGCGGATTACGCTAGCGCGGGCTACGCCCTAGGGTTGGGGCCTCGATTCAGTCGGCTGCGGGCCGCGCCGCTCCTGCTGTGGTGTGAGACTTCTCAGTCCGTGAAATAAAGCTCTGCGCGCCGGACACTTCCCAATTCCTCTTGAATGTGCTCGTCGTAACAAAAGAAACGGCCAGCATTTGAGTGCTGGCCGGGAGAGCTCTGATCGAATCTTCATCGATTAATAAACTGACGACGAGCAAGTACAGCCGCTAATGACGTCGCTATCCAACGTGACCGCGCCATTCCGCGCCAGCGCCCTGCCATCCAGGGTCACGCCGGTGGTTATTGTGATGGATGTGAGCGCCATGATGTTTCCCGCGAATGTCGAGTTTGTTCCGAGGGTCGCTGAGCTGCCAACCTGCCAGAAGACGTTGCAAGCCAGGGCGCCGTTGGCCAGGATAACGTGGCTGCCACTCCCCGTGATAAGCGTGGACGCGATCTGAAAAATGAACACGGCATTGGGATTGCCTTGCGCATCGAGCGTGAGGTCCCCGGAATTTGCCAGCGACGAGGTCGACGTATACACGCCGGCAGTGAGTGTTTTGCCGACCAAATCTCCCGCCTCCGATGTGCCGCCCGCTCGTCCGGCTGCATCGATATAGCCGGCCGTCAAGTCGGCCTGGGCCAGAGATGCGACTCCGTCCGCAATATGGATCGTCCCACCCGTCGTCCCCGGCGGAAACCCAGTGATGGCGGTACCCGGACACACCCCAACATCCCCGGACACTGTCGTAGAACCAGTGTTGGTGACGGTGGTTCCAGCGAGGACCGAGAAATTTCCCATGCTAGGACACAGCGCCACCGGCTGCGTTTCACCGGTCGCGCACGGACCGGTCGTAAAAGTCTGTTGAGATGGCCCAATCGGCTTCTGGCTCATGTCGTTGGCTCCGCCGGTGATCACAATCCAGTACGCGGTGTTCGCAGCCAGGTTAGCCGAGGGCGTGAGAGTGGCCTGTTGGTGGACCACGTCGTAGGTCACGGTGGCGGCCACGGCGGTGTTCGCGAATACAAGGTAGAGTGTGCTGGGATTGATAGTGAGTGAGTCCATTTGTTCGTTGAAGGTGACTGAGGCCTTCTGGTTCTGCGGAACGCAACTGGCACCAGCGACAAGATTGATCGCAACCACCTGCGGCGTGGAAGTGTCGCTGGTTGCGATGGTAGTAAAGGAGAAATCGAAGGGCGCGGCCAGTGGAGTTCCGCTCATGTCCTTGGCTCCAACGCTAATGCTCGCGTTGTACGCGGTATTGGGCGCGAAGGCTTGGGAAGGTGTGAAAGCGCCAATCATGTTGGTGGCGTCGTAAGCGACTGTGCCCGTCATGCCTGCGATCAGAAACGTGCCGCTGTTGATGCTTGCCGGGTCCATGGGTTGGCTGAAGAGCACGGCAATCTCACGGTTGGTGGCTATGCCGCCGCTCTGGGGGACGACCATCGACACCGTTGGACCAACTGCAGTCGGAACCGGCGGATTGGCAACACCGCCGCAGCTTAGGAAAAAAAACACTGCAAGTGGTGCTGTTAAGATTTTGGAGAGCTGGCGCATCGACATACGATTCCTTTCCCAGTACCTGGGCGAGTTCGTCGGAGTTACCCCAGGTAGCAAGCCACGCCTGTCAGGGCACGCGAAGCAAGCGTGAGAACAAGAATTCGAGGCTAATCTGAGATAAGCCGCTTCTAATTCGCTGTCGATTATCCGGCTGATAGCGACTGCTGTCTGGTCAGAATCGCTCACTTCGCCGATTCTTTCGGGTGAGGGAGGATTTTTTGCTTAGAGCTGATGGGAAGGGCCTTCGGTGATGCCAGCAGCGCCCGCTTAAATCAACCGTTTCTCGCGATGGGCCCAGCGGTGGCCAGCACTTCGACATCGAAGCGATCGGGAAGAGGGTGGTCCTTGGCCGTAGGCGAAGGAGACTTGTCACCGGGCAGAACTCCGACGGCGCGGTTTTTCCCGGCTTGCTTGGCGCGACGGAGGCCACTATCGGCAAGGCTCAACACTTCTTCGTAGCTGACGCTTCCGGGATCCGTGGGAAGCCAGGGGAACGCGGCCCAGCCGATCGAACAAGTGCGGTAAAGGACTTCTTCCGGGTGGCGCAGGATAAAGGGCGTGCCTCCGACCGCAACCAGAACCCGGGACGCAAGGGTTTCGGCTTCCCGGCGGTCGGTGTAACGCGAGACGATCAGAAATTCCTCGCCGCCCCAGCGCAGCAAAACGTCGGAATGCCGGATGGCCGAACTTATCCGGTGCGACATTTCCACCAGGATGCGGTCGCCTACGTCATGCCCGTAGTTGTCGTTGATTTCCTTAAAATTGTCGGCGTCGATCAGGTAGAAAACCAGGTCGCGGGTGCGAGGTTCGCGCTGATCGGAATAGGACCGCAGCGACTGGCTGACGTCGGCTTCGATGGTGGCCGAGAAATACCGGCGGTTGCGAATGCCGGTCATGGGATCGGTGAGAGAAGCTTCTTCCAGAATATCGTTGGTGCGCTTCAACTCCTGGTTGAGGCGATGGTGCTTCAGGAAAATCAGAAACGCCATGGCGAACATGGTGCCCAGGGTAAGAAGAATTCGGAAACGCGCCACCGAAGGCGGAATCGTCCGATCGAGCAGGGCAGAAACGGCAATGACGGGCAGGGACAAAACCGCCAGCATCGCCAGGCTCGCTACCCATGAGCTGTAGCCGCTCTCGCGAGGAGCTTCTTCCGCGGGACTCAGTTCACGACCGGCAAGCCCCAGTAAGGTGAAGACTGCGAAAGACGCGGAGTAGGGTATGTCGTACCAACTGCCGGTAAAATACACATCCCTCTCGATCGCGTTATTCAAGAGGGCGAATGAGAAGCTGTTGAAGAGAACTGCCACGCCAAAAAAGGCATAGAACTTTTTCCATCGCCCGTGAGACTGGCGCCAGAACAATCCGAGAACGACAATCAGGATGAATGCTCCGCAGTTGTAGAGCGAGTCAAAGTTCCGATCGTAGTTCGCCTGATTCGGAGAGACGTACTGCCAGCAGACCACAAAAAATATGTAGAGATAGAGCCACCAGAACAACAACAAGAGAAAATCCAGAATTCCCAGGCGTGCGCCCCGTTCGGAAGGGGAGAGATGCGGTCGGAGCAGGAGTCCCGCCAGCATGGGTGCTCCGGCCTGGAACAGGAGAACGTCGGCCGGGTACATGGCAGGCATCTTGGCGCGAAAAAACAAGTCCCAGACGATCCACACCATCTGATCGCCTAACCAGAGGGTCCAGCCCATGACTTGCAGCATCCAGAACAGGCGGGTGCGGCCCTGCGTGGCGAGGCCGTTGCTCGCGAACGCCAGCAAGGCGGAGAGCATCAAGAGAGCGCAGACAATATCGCTGACGGCGGTGAGAACGAGGCCGCGCGGGAGCAACGCACACGCGAGGACTAACGCCAGCGTGATCGACACAGCAGTGGCGGCCCATAGCCTGGAATGATTTGTCAGTGCCAATTCTGCTCCGCGAGCGTCCCGCCTGCGGCGAACATTCTGCGGAAAACATGTCGCAGGCGTTGATGGTAATCCCGCTGGGGCGCGGGTTGGTACTGAAAAACAAATCCTGCTCAGCAGTTCCGGGAAATCGAACCGCCTTTAGGTCAGTTTGCGCTACGCGCCCGCGCCAGTCGAATTGCCATCGGGCGGTGGGCTGAGCGACGAGGGATAGCCCTGGGCATCGATTTCTCGCCGCAAGTCCTCCCAGATTTTGTCGGGCATCTCGAGGAAGACCTTTACCACCTCGGGGTCAAACTGTCGTCCGGACCACTTCGCGATTTCTTCCCGCGCAGCCTGCAGCGATTGAGCCGGCCGGTAAACTCGGTCGGAAGTAATGGCATCGAGCGTGTCGGCTACGGAAAAAATACGCGAGCCGAGCGGGATCTCCTCCCCCTTCAGGCCGCGCGGGTATCCAGTACCATCGAAACGTTCCTGATGGGAATAGACAATCTCAGCAGCATCCACGAGAAACGGGATCTTCTTAACCATTTGATAGCCGCGGTAGCAGTGCTCCTTCATGATGTCCATTTCCCGGGTATCGAGTTTGCCGGGCTTGCGCAGGATGGCGTCGGGAATCGCTATCTTTCCGATGTCATGGAGGAATGCGCCGCGCGCAATCACCAGGATCTGCTCGCGGGGAACACCCAGGGCTCGAGCGATCGCGATGGTAAACGCAGTCACGCGTTTGGAGTGGCCCTCGGTTTCGGCGTCTTTAAGGTCGAGCGCATCACCTAGGGTTGCCAGCAAGATGTCATAGGAGCGCTCGAGATTTCCCAGGGCCGCTTGCA
>JBEKDY010000213.1:0-7825 GCA_050014115.1 Candidatus Sulfotelmatobacter sp.
CTCCGGGCGCAAGGACGCCTGCCTGTGGTACGAGAGGGATATTGGCGTGGTTCCCGAAAACTTTCGTGCCGACGGACGCAGTCGCGGGCAAGAGTCCCTTCGACTTCGCTCAGAGCAGGTCCACGCCACACGTTCAGGTCCGGAAATCGGCTACGCCGTCCCACACAAGCTGGACGGCGATGGCGAGAATCAGAAAGCCGAATATCTTGTTGATCGCGCCTACGGCACTCGGCCCCAGGCGCCGCACCAGCGGGCCGCCTAACCAGAAGAACAGCAACACAGAGAGCGCCACGCCGGCGATGCCGATGACCATTCCGAAATAAGAAGCTGCACTGTCGACGTGCGCGGCCAGAGCCATGACCACGCCGATCGCTCCCGGGCCGGACATCAGCGGCATAGCGAGAGGCGTGAGCGAAATATCCTCTTTGTCCTCGGCCTCGTGGCTTTCCGCGGGCGTGATGCGCGCATGCGAAGTCGATTTTGAGCACCGGCAGCGAAATACCGAAGAAGAAGAGTACAAATCTCCCGAAGAACAGAAACGTAACCAGAATGATGAAAACCCAAAGCCCCGTTTTCACGGCCGTGCGCCGGCGATCCTCGGGAGTCCAGGTGGAAGTCATGCTGAAGAAAATCGGAATGCCGCCGAAGGGATCGACGATAGGAAACAGCGCAAGAAATGTGGCCGCCGCCGATGCCGGCAGCGTGCGCAGAAATGTTCCGAGAGCGTGGGCGGAGGTCATGGGATCAGTCAAAGATTACCGGCGGGCGGCGGCGCCACTTCGTGCGTTTAAGAACGATAATCTCAAATCGCGGCCCGCTTAAAAGCAGTTCCTTGATGTTCTTGGCAGCCGGTGTGCTAACTTTTTCTCTCGTTCTCATGCATCTCCTATCGGCATTTTCACCGATACCCCTCCAGCGCCTTAGCCCCACGCTCCAGCGCCGCCGCCAGCACCGCCAACTGCTGCCGCGCCCGCTCGGCATCCCCTCGATCCAGAGCTTCATTCACCCCCGGAATCACCACCGCCGCGTAGCCGGTGTACTCTCCCGGGGCGTAGATAGCATGCCGGAACCACGGACGGTGGGGCAATCCCTCCGGTACCAGCAAAGCATGCTCGGCATTCAGAAGCGCCGTGTTGAGCTGGTTCGCTTTCTCGGAATCTCGCGGAGGAGCCTTCTGTCGAGCTGCCATCTTCGCACCCGCCTCCTGAAAGCGTTTCGCCGCTGCCGTCACCGCGTTGAAGTCGAGCGCGCGATCCCCAAACTTCGCGTCCGCCCGCTTGTGGGCGGAATCAACGTAGGCTTCAATCTCTTTTCCATATTCGTCGTAGTTATAGGGCAGGACGTCCACCTGCGCCATGCGCAGGGCCTCGAGCCCAAAGACCCGAGCCATTTCCTGCTCGTAAACGAAGTCGGGATCGGCAAACTTTTTGAACCACGCGAAATCGTCGAACGCCGAGTGGTACACGCCGTAGGACCCGCTCGAACTCACATCCGTCGAGGGCACGCCTATGTGTTGCAGAAACGCGGTGTAGTCGGAACCGCTACCTAAATCTCCCACCAGAACGTCGGCCTTGGTCTGCGCCGCCGGAGTGCGGTGAGCGTCGCCGATGGCTTCGGTCGGAGACTGAGTCGAGGGAGCGCCGGGCTGGTCGAGCTTCTCCCAGGCCTCGTAGACAGTGCCGCCCTTGGGACTGGGCACGGCTTTGGTCACATCGCGCAGAAACTGCTTCAGGCTGGGGACGGCGGACGCCCCAAACTTCGATCCGGAGACGGCCACATCCATATTGAAATACGCGGGCGCATTTGCCAACTCCGATTCGTGCTGCTCCGCCCATTCCGTAGAACCCATCAGGCCTTCTTCTTCACCGTCCCAGCTGGCGAAAACGAGAGTTCGTTTCGGCTTCCATCCCGACTTCAACAAGTCGCCGACGCCGCGCGCTGCTTCCAGCATGGCCGCCGTGCCGCTGTTTGGGTCGACCGCGCCGAAGACCCAGGCATCGCGATGATTGCCCGCAACCACCCACTGGTCAGGCAGTTCGCTTCCGCTGACCCGGCCAATCACATCCCAGAGCGTGCGGAACTTGTAGTCCTGTTTCAGATGCATTTTCACTTTCGCCGGACCCGGACCCACGTGATAAGTAAACGGCAGCGCGCCTTGCCAATCGCGCGGCGAATCCGGGCCGCCTAAATGTTCGAGCATGGGCCACGCATCGTGATAAGAAAGCGGCGTCGACGGAATCTTCGGCATCTGCGCCGATTTTTCTGGAGAAATCCGCTGCGACTCAGGCAGCGACGGAACCGACGCAACTCCCGGCGTCGTCGGGTCTCCGGGAAACTCGAACATGTAGCCCACCGACCCGCGCTGCACGCCCGTATCCGGGCGCCACGGACCTTGCGGATATTTGTCGCCATGCCTCCAACCGTCGTCGGCTGGATCCGAATAAATGATTACGCCCGCCGCACCGCGCTCCTGCGCCAGGAATACTTTCACTCCTCGAAAATTTTGCCCGTAGCGCACCAGCACGATCTTGTCGCGCACGCTGACTTTCAGCTTGTCTAGCTTTTCGAAGTCTTCGGGAGTTCCGTAGTTGGCGTAGACCACCTCCGCCTCGACGTCTCCGGAGGGCGACATTCCGTTAAACGGCATCACCACGTTCGGATCGTCGGGGTAAGTATCTCCCTCCACGCGTTCGCGCGTGGGCCCGTGCATTTCCACCCCCGCGGGCGCGATCATATCCACGCTGATTTCCAGCGGATAGTTCATCCAGACCTTGTATTCCACGATTTCGGTCTCGAGTCCGGCTTCGCGGAATTTCGCCGCGACATAGTCGGCCGTGGCTTTGTCCGCGGCAGTACCGGCCATGTGCGGAACCCGCGTCAGCGCGCGCAGATCCTGTTCGGCAAGCTTGGGATCGGGTACCGCGAGGAAGCGCGATTCTGTGGCGATTTCCGCAGTGGAGTCGCGAAAACCAAAGATCGCTGGCGCCGTTGCCGACGCAGAGGTATTTCCGCCCACGGAAAACGAAAGACCGGATAGAACGACTGCGGACGAAACCAGCGTTGCAGAAAGGAATCTCATCAGGCTCCCGCCGGGGAAAGTTAGTAAGGTAGCACAGAGGCCGCCACCACCGTTTTGCGACGCGTGACAGCGGCTTGGCCGCCCCACCCGGCCCGGTGGCCCGCGGAGACTATCTTCACCATAATCACCATATTCACCAACTTACTTCCTATCACCATGTTCACCAATTCATGCTATACTCCGTATATGAAACGCGCGACCATGACACTTCCCGACGACCTCGCCGAGGCCGTGGATAACTATCTGCAAGCCCAAGAAGCTCCGCCAGCGCTCACGACCGTTGTGCAAGCCTCCCTTCGAGAGTACTTGGGTAAGCGCGGGTTTCTGCGAGTGCGCCGACCCCTGAAAATCAGGCCAGCCAAGCGTGGCAGCGGACGGAGCGATGTAAGTCTGGAACATGACCTCTATCTGGCGGGCATTAAGAAATGACGCGTGCGGTGCTGGCGGATACCGGACCGCTCTACGCGGTTGTCGATCCGCATGATGCCCGCCACAAGCAAGCCCTTGGGGAACTGCGCAAGCTCGCTCGCGAGAAGCTGGAAGTCGTGGTGGCCTACCCAATCCTGCTTGAGGCCCACACGCTGGTCCTGCATAGGCTTGGCAGGAACACCGCCTCGGATTGGCTAGCGGACGTCTCGGACGCGGCCCTGGTCAATCCCACGTCGGAAGACTACCGAGAGGCAATCGCCAGAATTGGGGCGTTGGCTGATCAGCCCATTTCGCTGTTTGATGCAACTTTGGCCGCAATGGCCACGCGCCTCGGTTTACAGGTTTGGACCTACGACCATCATTTCGACGTGATGCGCGTCGGAGTGTGGCGCTAAAACGAAGATCATGCTACCGCACTTGCCCCGACCCGATAATTTCATACTTCGAAGAAGTCAACTCCACCAAAGCGAACGGGCCGCGGCAGTGCAGTTTCTGCGTGCTGACGCCCATCTCCGCCCCGAAGCCGAACTCTCCGCCGTCGGTGAAGCGTGTCGACGCATTCCAGTAGACAACCGCGGAATCGACACCGCGCAGAAACTTGCGGGCATTGGCTTCCTCGCGCGTCACGATCGCGTCGGAATGTTTGGTCGAATAACGATTGATGTGCGCGATCGCCTCATCCACATCGGCAACGACATGGATCGCCATGCACAGCCGCAGATATTCCTCGTACCAGTCTTGGTCGGCCGTTGGGCCAACGTTCAATCCCGCCGCCAGGGCGCGGGATTTGCCGTCGCCGCGAACCTCCACTCCGGCCTCGATCAGCTTCTTCACGATATGCGGGATGTATAGAGCCGCAACGTGCTCGTGCACCAGCAACTTCTCGGCCGCGTTGCACACCGACGGACGCTGCGTCTTAGCGTTGATCACAATGCCATCCGCCATGCCGAAATCGGCCGACTCGTCGACGAAGATGTGGCAGTTCCCCGCTCCCGTCTCGATGACCGGCACAACCGAATTCTCCGCGACGTAAGTGATGAGTCCGGCGCCGCCGCGGGGAATGATCACGTCGACGAGTCCGCGCGCCTTGATCAGTTCCTGCACTGATTGCCGCGTGCTGGCGTCGAGCAGTTCGATGGCGCCATCCGGAACTCCAGAAACCGCCGAAAGAATTTCCACGAGTCGAGAATTGCTGTGTGCAGCCTCTTTCCCGCCACGCAGAACAACTGCGTTGCCGGTCTTCAGCGCCAGCACTGCCGCATCGACCGTAACGTTGGGCCGCGACTCGTAAATAATTCCCACCACTCCCAGCGGCACGCGCAGCTTGCGAATGCGCAGGCCGTTCGGCCGCGTCCACTCCGCCAGCGTTTCGCCGACCGGATCGGGCAGGGCCGCAACCTCGCGCACTCCCCGCGCCATGTCCTCGATTCGCTCCGCGGTCAGCAGCAGGCGATCGAGCATCGCACCTTCGAGGCCGGAACTTTCCACATCTTTCCGGTTTGCCGCGAGAATACTTTTTGCCTGGCTCTCGAGCGCATCCGCCATCGCCCGCAGCATCGAGTTCTTCTGTTCCGACGAAAGCAGCGCGAGCTTCGCCGCTGCCGCGCGGGCGCGGATCAGCTTCTCCTGCGTCGAAAGCGCGTTGGCGACGGTCGCAGGCATCAGCTCTTCTCCCGATGTGTCGAAACATGTGGCGGAACATGACGCGCCGGCGTGTTCGGAGGAAAGTACGTTCCAATCTTTCGATCCATGCCCAACCTGATCCCCGCGGGATTCCGTCCGTTGACAATGGCGACATGCACGCCCGCTTCGCTCGCCAGCTTCGCGGCCTTCAGCTTGGAGATCATTCCTCCCCGGCCCAGCTTGCTCTTGCCATTGCACTGCGCTTCCAGCGCGGCGGTCAGCTTGCGCACCACGCGCACCAACCGTGGCTTCTTGCTTCGGTCCGGAACCAGAAATCCGTCCACATCTGTTAGTAAGAGCAGCCAGTCCGCGTTGACGGCGGTCGCCAGCAGCGCGCTCAACTCGTCGTTGTCGCCGAACGCTCCGACCAGTTCGCGTACCGAGACGCTGTCGTTCTCGTTCACGATGGGCACCACGCCCAGCGAGAGCAGCTCCGCCAGCGCGTTCTGCAGGTTACGATAGCGAACAGGCGAAGTGAAGTCGTCGCTCGACAGCAGCAACTGCGCGACCACCTTCTTGCCGAAGAACAATCGCTCGTAGGTATGCATCAGCCGGCTCTGGCCGACCGCGGCGCAGGCTTGCATCGCCGGCACGTCGGTCGGCCGCTTCGTCAGTCCCAGGCTCGCGATGCCCGCGGCGATCGCCCCGGACGTCACGATCAGATACTCGTTCTTGCTGAGATCGAACTGATCGACCAGCCCGCGCAGCAGGTTGGCATCAATCTGCCCGCCGGGAGCGATAAGGCTGGTGCCGATTTTGATGACTACTCGCATATCTTTAAATTCTTAGGCTTGCCAAATGCAGAATCCGCGCCCCGCGTGGGCCAGTCTGCGGACAACACTTCTATCGTGCCGTTAGAATAGATTTCTGGCAAGCTGAATCACGTTCCCGATTAACTTGCCGATCGGGACAGCACGCTCAAATCTATGCCTGCTTCCAACGCAACCAGTCGCTTTTCCGGACGCGTGGAGAACTACATCCGCTACCGGCCGAGCTATCCGCCCGAGGTGTTAAATGCGCTGCAAACAGAATGCGGTCTGAGGAGCACGCACGTCATCGCCGATATTGCCAGCGGCACCGGCATTTGGACCCGCCTGCTGTTGAAACGCGGCAACCCGGTTTTCGGCGTCGAACCGAATGCTGAAATGCGCGAGGCAGGTGGGCGGCTGCTGGCCGAGTTTCCCAAATTCACCAGCGTTGCGGGAACCGCAGAGGCAACCACTCTCGCGGACCAAAGCGTGGATTTTGTTACCGCAGCGCAGGCCGCACACTGGTTCGATCGCGCGCGCTCGCGGCAGGAATTCGCGCGCATCCTCCAGCCCGGCGGCTGGCTGGTTTTGATGTGGAATGAGCGCCTCACCGATTCCACGCCGTTTCTCCGCGACTACGAGAACTTACTGCTAACCTTCGGCACCGATTATCAGGACGTGCGCCACGAACGCACGACGGAAGTGGTCAACGAATTTTTTGATCCCGCACCGTTTCAAGAGCGAGCGTTCCCTATGTTCCAGGAGTTCGATTACGCGGGGCTGGAAGGCCGTCTGCTCTCGTCTTCTTATGTGCCTGGGCCGGGGAGTCCGAAGCATGCGCCCATGCTCGACGCACTCAGAACGATCTTTAACGGACACGCTGGCAACAATCGAGTGGCTTTTGAATACACGACGCGAGTCTACTTCGGACGCGTAGAATAGTGCGCGTCGCTAACGCTATGCCGCCTTTGGCCTCAGTTCGAAATGTGCTCATCGGCGCACTGCTGCTTGCTGCTTGCGCACAACCAGTCTTGTGTGCTGACTATAAGGGTACGATGGACTGGTACTGCTGTGGCACTGGTTTTCATCTGACGGTTTCCCATGCGCATCGAAGACGAACGCCAACGGGGGAGATTATTCTCCAGTTGCATCAAGGTTGTCCGGGCAGAGTTCCGATAGAGATGATGGTCTCTCAGGGCCGATTGTCTGTGGACGCCGAGTTTTGCGGGCCAAGTTCGAAACAGTGCGAAAAATCAAGCGCCGCAGAGATCTACCTGGCCTCAGTAAGCAGGAATGGGAAGCACGCTAGCGGCGACTTCACCGTGGATTTTCCAACCAGCGGTCACAAAGAAGGTAAATTCAAAGTAAAGTATCACCACAACGGTCCCAAACCCATCTGCGAGTAGTCCGGACCGCGCTCAATCACCATGCCCTCTGAAAAATCTTTCCACATGACGCCCGACGAATTCCGCCGCCACGGTCACGCCGTGGTCGACTGGATCGCCGACTACCACTCCCGCATCGAATCGTTCCCGGTGCTTTCGCAAGTGAAGCCGGGACAGATTCGCGCCTCGCTCCCGGAAAATCCTCCCGCGCACGGCGAGCCTTTCGATGCGTTGCTGAAAGATGTCGAGAAGTTAATTCTTCCCGGCATCACCCATTGGCAGTCGCCGAATTTCTTCGCATATTTCCCCTGCAACGCGTCTGGCCCGGGAATTCTCGGCGATCTGCTTTCTTCCGGCCTTGGAGTGCAGGGGATGCTGTGGTCGACCAGTCCCGCATGCACCGAACTCGAAACCCACGTCCTCGACTGGCTGGTGTTGATGCTCGGCCTGCCGCAAAAGTTCTTATCGTCAAGCACCGGCGGCGGAGTGATTCAAGATAC
>JBEKDY010000214.1:0-10676 GCA_050014115.1 Candidatus Sulfotelmatobacter sp.
AACAAGCCGAACATCTTCAGAGGTAACGAAACAGGGTGGGCTGGATCTCGAGAAAGAACCTCGATCCTCCGGTCGAGGCGGAGCTTTTTTCTTGACATCCCTTTTTATAGAACTCATTGACCCGTGAATCCTTTACGGTGCTTCAACGTTTAAGCTGGACGAGAGCGCTCTAAGCTGTTGAGTCTGCGTGGAAGCTGTTGATTCTACGGGAACGCCGTTCCCCCCGGCCCCGCTGAACGCGTTCGAGGGACGAGGGCAAGCTTGACGTCGTCCGGTGATCAAACCTGCCTGGAATCGCCTCTGGCGGCGAAGTTAGCTTTGAGATAATATTACATCTCCCACCGGGAATCAACAACTTACGTGAGATCTGCGTAGAATCAACAACTTAGAATTTACTCCTGGCAAACTACAGTTCTCAGTTCTCAGAGAAGGGCTACCGCGGACCGAGTAGGCTGGCGAGAATTAAGCAGCCTCGTTGTTGTCGCCAGTTGAGCAGCACAGAACAAGTTCAAGAAGCCTTTCTCCGAAAACCGAAAACCGAGAACTGAGAACTGAGAACTGAGAACTGAGAACTGAGATCCACCCCTACATGCGAAACAAATGATCCAGCAGCAGGAACACGCCTGCTCCCACGAACACCAGCAACGCCATTCTAACCGCCGGTTCCTTGTTCACTTCCGGAATCAGGTCAGACGCGGCCACGTAAATCGTGACTCCTGCCGCGAGCGGCAGTCCCGCGCCCACGTGATGGCGGAACAGCGCCATGGTGAGAACTCCAGCCAGCGTGGACCCGCCCAGCACCACTGACGCGCCCCAGGCCGTGCCCCGGCTGCGTCCGCTGGCCAGCATCACCGAACTCACCGTGAAGCCTTCGGGAATCTTGTGCAGAAATATCGCCAGGAAAATCAGCCACCCCAGCCAGTTGGATACCAGAAAGCCCGACGCGATCGCAATGCCGTCGAAAAAAGTGTGAATGATCAGCCCCAGCAGCACCGAGTATCCCTTGTGTGCGTGGATGAACTCGTCGTGATGCGTCTCTTCGCCGAAATGAAAATGCGGCGTGACCGTGTGTTCGAAGAAATGGATCATCAAATATCCCAGCAGCACCAGAAACGCAGCGGATCTCCCGCGCAATTCCAGACTCTCTGGAACCATCTCGACCAGAGCCGTAGCCAGCATGAATCCTGCGCCCAGCGCCACAAAATAGCGCAGATAGCGCCGCTCCCAATGCCGCTGCACAATGATCGCCCCGCCGAACACATTGGCGGCCGCAGCGGTCAAGCCGAGCAGGATGCTGATCAGGATGGGGTTCATGTGCGATCGTACTAGAACTGATTACTGCTTTTTCGCAGCCGCAGTTTGCTTCTGCAACTCAGCCAGGAATGCCTGTTCCCGCTCGGCGACGTAAGCTTTATAGCCCTCGGGATCAATGTATGGATTCGCACCGCCGGCGCTCAACTTTGCGTGCTTCGCTTCCATATCGTAGTAACTGCCATGGGCGCCTAGAAAAACGTCACAGGGGAGCGACTTGAGCACACGAAAGCCGCGCGCGTAATCATCGGCGATCTCGGGATAACGCGCATTTTTCACCAGCTTGTATCCCGGGTTGACGTTCGGGCTGCCCACAATGACAACATCGTAAGTCTGGCCAGCCTCGCGGACCTTCAAACTCCAGGTGGTGCAGCCCCGGGTATGCCCGGCCGTCTTGTGAGCCGTCAGCACGGTATCGCCGAGCCTCACCTCGTCACCATCACGCAGCACCCGGTCGACCCTGGCTGGCGGATAAGAGAGCGTTGCATCGTCACCGTACTGGAAGTCGCTCTTCCCGCCCGATTCAACGACGCCTACGTCCGCATCCATAACCATGTATTTAGCACTGGTCAGTTTTTTCACCTCGGCGCTGCCTGCGTCGTGGTCGAAGTGAGCATGGCTGATCAGCAGGATTTTCACATCGTTGAAATGAAATCCTAACTTTTCGACGCTCTCGCGAATGAGCGGGACTGAAGTTTTCAAATTACTGTTGATCAGAATGTGTCCAGCGGGTGTCGTAATCAAATACGAGGCCAGTCCGCGGCTGCCCACGTAATAAATGTTGCCGATCATGTGGTGCGGCGGGAAGGGTTCACTCCAGTCTGGGGAATTAGGTACCGTGGTGTTAGCCTTTTCCCGTGCAGCCGGGGCAGGGTTCGTTTGCGCGAACAGGCCTCCGGCAAGAAACAGGGCCGAGCCAAGAAAGATCAGGCGACGGAGCATATGTGGAAGAGTATACGTCCCCGCGTGCGCCTGTCTTCTCGCAACCGAGGTTAAGGAGCAAAACGTCGCCACGCCCGCAACTATCCGCTATGCCGGATGTGCATCACATCCCCATCTTGCACGATGTAGTCTTTGCCTTCGAGGCGCAGCGTGCCTTTGGCGCGGGCGTTCGCTTCGGAGCCGGCTTCCAGCAGTTGATCCCAGCGGATGGTTTCGGCGCGGATGAAATGTTTCTCCAGATCGGAGTGGATCGCGCCGGCTCCTTCCTGAGCACGGGTGTGAGCAGGAATCGTCCAGGCGCGGCACTCGTCTTCCCCGGCGGTAAAAAAAGAAATCAGGCCCAGCAATTTGTAGGTCGTGCGGATCAGGCGCGTCAGCCCGCTTTCGCCGAGGCCGTAGCTCGACAAAAATTCGGCAGCATCGGCATCGCTCATTTCGGAAAGTTCGGCTTCCACCTTGCCGCAGATGGCGCTGGCCCCGGCGTTAGGCCTGGCGGCAACTTCCGTCAGATTGTATTTGCTGACCGCTTCTTCGAGTTCCTTGCCCAGTTCCGTTGACTCGCCGATGTTGAGCACATAAAGGATCGGCTTTTCGCTGAGGAACATGAAGCCGCGCAGGCGCTTTTTGTCTTCAGGCGTCATCTCCATTTCGCGCAGCGGTTTTTCGGTGCCCAGGTGCACGTTGGCGCGCTTGATCAGTTCGAACTCTTTTTCGAGATCCGGCGTCTTCATCTTCTTTAAATCTTTTTCCAGCCGCTCCAGCCGCTTTTCGATCTGGCCGAGATCGCTGACCATCAAATCGAACTCCACATTCTTGATGTCGCGTAAGGGATCGATCGTGCCCACGTGCGGAATCGAAGGATCGTCGAATACGCGCACCACATGTGCGAGAGCGTCGACCTGCCGCAAATGCGCGGAGTAAGCCGTATCTTTGAGCGCATCCTGGCCGATGGCGCCTACGTCGACATATTCGACCGACGCATGCGTCAGCTTCTTCGGGTTGTAGAGCGCGGCCAGCCGGTCGAGCCGGTCGTCTGGAACTTTTGCCACGCCAATGTGCGCCTCGCGCGGGTTGGCGCGGGCTTGCTCCGAAAGGTGAGCCTTGGTGAGAATCTGAAACAGCGATGTTTTGCCTACCTGAGGCAGGCCGATCGCACTGTGTGCTCCATCGACGGTCGGACAACCTTTCAGGATAAATGATCGGGCGACAAATGCCCAACGTGATGTGGGGCATCCAGCAGACGCCAATGCCCACGGGGTAGCTAGAAGCTAGGAGATGGAAGCTGCAGTTAAGTACACCACCACCAGCCCAAGCAGCAGCACGGCGCCTTCCACACGCGTCGACCACACATGCAGGGCGTCAAACTGAACGCGGACGGGATTGTCGACAGGTACGGACGCGAAATCGCTGACCTGCGCGCGCAGCGTGTCCATGCGCGGCATGATCCAGAATTGCGAGAGGAGCGTGAGCGCCAGCATCAGACACAGGAGCACGTGGCGGCCGGCGAATGCGTGCGCGGTTCCGCTAGTGAGGCGGCTGTAGAGCAGGGAACTGATCAGGTAAATGATCCCGGAGATGATGGCGATCCAATGCAATTTGCTCAGTGCTCGCCCGACCATATTGCCCGCGAGGTGTGTGCTCGGCAGAACTTGAAACGCCGTGGGGGCAAGCACAAAGGCGAAGAAGATTAGGCCGCCGATCCAGACAACCAGCGAGAGCAGCATTAGGAATCGCAAGAAGGACATAGCGGAGAATTATATCCTCGCGGCCGCAGCGGACAACTCTTGCCCGCTTCACAATAAAAAGGTAAGCGAAGTATCAGAGCTTAACGCCGGGGATGAGATGACCGTCACGGGTGTTTCGGTTTCTTGTCTTCCGGTTTCTCGTCCTCTGACTTCTCTCTTAGAGGCGGAGCAAGGGGAACGAAGAACATGCTCTCGATCTGCTCGGGATTCAAGCCTGCCGCAGTCAACGTCTGAGCGATCATTCTCTGTTGTGCTTTGTACCGTTCACTCGGTACAAATTGTTCGGCGATCGTGTCGCTCTCTGCCCACAGCCCTCGGCGATCGGGGCGGCCTCTTTGGTTGGTTGGCTTGGCCACACTGTGCCTTCGGTTCAAATTATACTGCCGCGTTACTGCCACCGACTAAGCCTAAGGTTCTTCTAAACTACAGCGTGAACCGACTGACCAGATTTGGACCGACCTTAAACGGGCACTGCAACATTCTCGACGATCTCGCGCAGCACCTGGTCGGCTTGCTCTGATTTCTTCAGCGTGGAGGCGTAGAGGCTGCTGACTACCACGCGGTGCGCGAAGACGGGCACGGCGAGCGGCTTGAAATCCTCCGGAGTGCAGAACGTCCGGCCGTCGAGGAAGGCCATGGCTTGGGCGGCGCGGTAAAGCGCTTGCGAGCCGCGGGGCGAAACTCCCAGCGAAAGAAATTCTGACTCGCGGGTGCGGCGGACGATTTCTAGAGCGTAGGTCACCAGAGATTCATCCACGCGAACGTGTTTCACAGCCTGCTGCATTTCGAGCACTTCGGCGCCGGTGAGTACGGGACGCAAGTCTTCGAGCCGCGACACTCCGGCTTCGGAGCGCAGGATTTCGCGTTCGGCGGCAGGTTCCGGATAACCCATGCGCGCGCGGATCAGGAAGCGGTCCATTTGCGATTCGGGCAGCGGGTAGGTGCCGTGGTGCTCCACCGGATTCTGGGTGGCGATCACCAGAAACGGTTGCGGCAAGTCATAGGAGTGCGCGTCGATCGTGACCTGGCCTTCGTTCATGGCTTCGAGCAGCGAAGATTGCGTCTTGGGAGTAGTCCGGTTGATTTCGTCGGCCAGCAGCACGTTGGTGAACACCGGGCCACGCTTGAATTCGAACCGCTGGTCGCTCGCCGAGTAAACGGAAATGCCGATCACATCCGAGGGCAGCATGTCGCTGGTGAACTGCACGCGCTGAAAGGTGCAATCGAGGGCGCGGGCCAGCGCCTGTCCCAGCGTGGTTTTGCCGACTCCCGGGACGCCTTCAATCAGCAGGTGTCCGCGGGCGAAGATGCTGACCAGCGCGAGGCGGACGACGTCGTCTTTGCCGCGAATTACGCGGCGAATGGCCTTTTCGAGCTCCGTTGCTTTGCTGGAAACGGCGGCCTTGTGCGAAATAGCGCTAGCGGTTTCGGGCGACATTGTTTCGATTCTACTATCCGGCCTCGGGGGCGGAGGAGTTACCTACGTCATAGGACCAGCTGTCAGAGGACCAGCTCTCAGCTATCAGCTTTCAGCCATCAGCTAAATCTGGGTCTCCCGCTTCGCTCGGGAACAAATCCCCGTTCCGGATGACAAATCTCTTATGTCTTCTGTCGACGGATAGCTGCAATCATCAAGCTGAACGCTTGCGTCGGCAGAGTTTGCATTGGACTTAGCTGATAGCTGACGGCTGAGAGCTGATAGCTTTTCACTGCGTAAATTCCGCTGGTCTTAGCTGAAAGCTGAGAGCTGATATCTGACAGCTTACTGCGTGAACTCTGCCGGGCGTCCCGTTAGCCGCTCGATGCGCTTGGCGATGGGCGGGTGCGTCGAAAAAAGGCCGCCGAAGTTAATCCCCAGCAGCGGCGCGATGATGAACAGGTGCGCCGTTGACGGCGTCGCCTGCATGGGCACGCGGCGGGAATAGGTGTCGAGTTTTTGCAGGGCGCTGGCCAGGGCATAGGGATTGCCGGTGAAGTGGGCGCCGGTAGCGTCGGCCTGATATTCACGCGAGCGCGAGACGGCGAGCTGAATCAGGCTGGCCGCGATGGGAGCCACGAACAGCATGAGCAGTCCGGCTAGGCCTCCGCCTCCGCGATCGTCGCGTTCGCTGCGGCCGTAGCCGCCGAAGATCATGGCCCACTTGCCCATGCTGGCCAGCATGGTGATGGCGCCCGCCAGCGTGGCAGCCACCGAACTGATCAGGATGTCGCGGTTATTGACGTGGCCGAGTTCGTGGGCCAGCACGCCCTCGAGTTCTTCGTCGTTGAGTAAACCCAGAATCCCATGGGTCACCGCGACCGAGGCGTGTTGCGGATTGCGTCCGGTGGCGAAAGCGTTGGGCGACTCGGTGGGAATCACGTAGATCTTCGGCATCGGGATGCCGATTTTCTGGGTCAGGCGCTCCACGGCGGCGTAAGCGCGCGGCAGTTCCTCGCGGGTGACGGGCTGGGCGCGGTACATAGCCAAGGCGATTTTGTCGGAGTAAAAGTATGAGACGAAGTTCATCACCGCGGCGAAGGCGAGGGCGAGGAACATCCCGTTCTGGCCGCCGAAGTAGCGGCCAACAAACATCAGCACCAGCGTGAGCGCGGTGAGCAAGAAAGCGGTCTTGAATGTGTTTCCCATGGTTGGTTCGATCTTACGCTAGGTTAGATGCGGGAGCGGGCTTCTGGACGCGTGCTTCTGGATGCGGGCTTCCGCTGTCGGGCTTCGGGCTTCGGCCAAGGGCAGCGTTAGTTGTGGGCAAAATTTTGATAACAGAGGAGTTATGCGCGAGCAGCCGGATCCCGCCGCCGAGCTTTGCTCGGCTCGAACGGGCGAGGCGCCCGTTCCCGTATGAACCGTTCCCACACCAGCTGTGGCTTCCACGCGAGCTCTGGCTTCCACACAATTGGTCAGGCTTTTTGAGCTTCGCGTTTCAGGGCGTGCTGCAGGGTTTGGTCTAGTGCGGCTTTGGTCTTCTCGTATTCCTGTTGCGAGATTTGGCCTTGTTTGTGTTCGACTTCGAGCTGGAAGAGCTCTTCTTTCAGACCTTCGAGCAGCATGGAAGAGGAGCTTCGCCGGACGGCGGGCGGTGAGCGACGAGAAGCTGGGGTGTCGGGAAGTTCGTAATCGGACTCGGAATCTTCGATGGTTGTAAGCTTCGCGCGTCCTGTGCGACCGGCGGACTGTTGCCGCGCGGCTACGAAAACGGCGCCTAAAGCGAGCAAGCCTGCGAGGCTGCCGAGGATAGGCCAGCGGTATTTCTGGAGCGGGTCGGGAGCGTCGATAGGCGGGCCGAGTCCGCCGCCGGGGCGGTTGCCGCTGGTCGGCGCCGAGGCGGTTCCGCCCTGCTCGCCGCCGGCCTCTTGCGGTTCGGTCAACGTGCCTTCGCCGGAAACTTTGAACGCCAGGTTTTGGCCGGGCTTGAAGTTGGACGCGACTTCCACGCTGGCCTCGGGCTCATTCGGGTAGTTGATCAATTTATAGCCGGCCGAAGTGGCAGCGGCGGTGAACTGCATCGCCTTGGGCGTCATGACCACGAAGTGGTCCAGGGGATACTGCGATTTGGGATCGAGATTGGCGCTTCCAGTGTAAGGCATCTGGTAAGCCACTTCGAACCGCGTGAGGCCGGGGCGCAAAGGGAAGATGAACGAATAGCGGTTCTTCTCGCCTTCAGGCACGGGAGCGG
The DNA here is from genome assembly GCA_050014115.1 of Candidatus Sulfotelmatobacter sp. Classification (GTDB taxonomy): domain Bacteria; phylum Acidobacteriota; class Terriglobia; order Terriglobales; family Acidobacteriaceae; genus Sulfotelmatobacter. The sequence continues at coordinate 7,670 of JBEKDY010000214.1, forward strand.
TTTTCAGCGGGTTGCCATTTTCTGTCGTGGCGGTCGCGGAGTCTGGAATGATCTGCGCTCCGTCGGGAATATAGAACTCGAGGTTGCGCTCATCCATTTGAGTGCGCGGCGGTTTCGAGGCGTTCTGCACGCCAAATTCGCGGACGATCTCGATCTGGCCCTGCGCCGCCTGGATGCGCATGATGTCGGCGACCACGCTGATGCCGTCGATTTTCTTGCCGGCGTCGTAGACTTCGACCTCAACCGAAGTGGTTCCCGGAGGCGCCATGCGATGGTAGGTGACTCCCTCGTGAACGGCGCGGACCAGGTGCGGGGATTGCGCGTCGTCGAGTTTCAGAGTGAAGTTGCCCTTGGCGTCGGTCTTGGTGCGCGCGGATTCTTCCATGCCCTGAGTGAGGCTGAGCAGGACCACATCGTCGCCGGCGGCGGGCTTGCCGCTCGTGGCGTTCTTCACGGTGCCGGTGAGAGTTTGGGCGGCGGCGAGGGAGCTGAGGAGGAGGGCTGTCGCTAAGGCCCGGAGCGTCTTTCTGCTTGCCGCACAGGGAAAGGACAGCACAGATTGGAAAGATAGTTGACCAGGTCTACTGCGGATGCCGCTGTGCAAGGGATCCTTCGACTGCGCGAGAACTTCGCTTCGCGAAGTCCTCACTTCGCTCAGGATGACAGGATCTTTTACAGCGCGAGTTGCTCTCAACCTTTTGTCCTCCGGGGAGCGGATGCGGGTTTCGATTCCAGGCGGGCGATTTCGGCCAGCAATGTGGCGGCTTCGTCCTGCAGCGACGACTTGAGCGAGTAATAGTCGGCCTCTGGCACCTTGCCGGCTTTGTATTCGAAATTCAGGTCGCGCAGGTTTTCGTAGACGGCATCTTTGCGCTCGCGCAGGAATGAGGCGCGGGTTTTCTCCGGGCCGAGAAAAATCTTTTCCGGAAGATAGAAAACATAAACCAAAGCTGCCACGGTCGCCACGACGTAGAAGAGGATCATCACTGCTCAGTCTCCTTGTCGGCCTGGTCACGGAATTGTTCGAGTTCGGTGCGACTGATCCTGGGGCTGCCGGTTGGACCAGATGAGCCGTTCGTGGGCGCACCTGCCACTGGGCTATGAGGAGGATTGTTATGCCATCCGCGAATCACCAGAACGACCAGGCCGAATCCGAAGAAGAGCGCGGCGAAGGGAACGATCCAGGCGGTGCGGTTGAAGCCGGTGGTGGTGGGCGCGGCCAGCACCGTGGGACCGTATTTCTGCACGAACGCTTGCTCCACCAGGCTGTCACTGTCGCCGCGTGTGACCTGCGCCGCTAACTCGTTGCGCATGCCGTCGGAGTCGGGGCAGCCCACGTGGTTGCATTCAAGAAGAATCTGGTTGCAGCCGCAGATGCACATCAGCTGGTGGCCGAGCTCGGTGAAGCGCGTGGCGGGGTCGCCGGCGCCGGAGAAGACGAAAACCGTGCTGACGAGGAGCAGCACATGGCATGCTTTCCTCGTCGTCCTCCCGCGCGACGATAGTTGAGTCGTTTGCGTCAACATCAATCTCCGATCACCGCATGGGCCGGTTCTGGTATGCGCTTGGCTGCTGGTACCCGCACGGGAGCCGGAGCGTTCGGAATCAGTGCCATGCCGGTTCCAAAAACCATCACCCAGGCTCCGATCCAGATCCAGATGACCATGGGATTCAAGTGCGCCTTGATGATGGGCCAGCCTTTTTCGTTCTGGCCTTCGAAGATCACGTAGAGATCTTCTTTAAACGTGGAACGAATAAAGGGCAAGGTCGAAGCCTGCTGGCTGGCCTTATAGAAACGGCGTTCGGGGTAGAGAGTGTCGATCTTCTTGCCATTCTTGTAGACATCAAGCACGGCCCACTCGCTGGCGTAGTTCGGAAACTCTTCATCTGTGTAAGACCGGCAAATGAGCGTGTAATTGCCGATGGTCATCTGGTCGCCGTAGTTCAATCCCTTGTCGGCTTCTTTTTCCTGGTTGAAGGCCGAGCCGGCGAAGCCGATCATGGCGAGAACCACGCCGAAATGAACAATGTAGCCGCCGTAGCGGCGAGTGTTGCGATGGCCGAGCTGCACGATGGAGGCGAACATGCCCTGTCCAGTGTGGCCGGAGATGACGCGGCCGCCGCGATAGAACTCGGACACGATGGTGAAGATGACAAGCGCGGAGAGGAAAATCGTCATCAGCGCGTATAGGTACGTGACGTCGCGCCACGGCCGCATGCCGAAAATCGATCCCCAGCTCTGCGGAGTAATGATCAGGAAAAGGGCGACGGCAAGGGCGCCAATGGTTGGCCAGAAGAAATTGCGCTTCAGGCTTTCGAGGGACGTCTTACGCCACGCCAGCAGTGGGCCGACCGCAGTGAGCAGCAAGAGAAGCAGCGCCACCGGAATGTTTACTTTGTTATAGAAAGGCGCGCCCACCGTGACTTTGTTTCCCTGCACCCATTCCGAAATTTTCGGAAACCATGTGCCCCACAGCACGGTGAAGCAGGCCAGCAGAAGCAGCAGGTTGTTGAACAGGAAGCTCGACTCGCGCGAGATCAGCGACTCCAGCTTGTGTTCGCTCTTGAGGTGCGACCGGTTCTTGATAAAGAAAAACAGGAACGTTACAAAAGTGATACCGAGGAACCAAGCGAACCAGTCGCCGATGGAAGATTGCGCGAAGGCGTGGACGGAGCTGATGATTCCGCTGCGGGTGAGGAACGTGCCAAGAATAGCCAGCCAGAAGGCGGCGAATACGAGCCACATGTTCCACACCTTCAGCATGCCGCGTTTTTCCTGCATCATCACAGAATGCAGGAACGCGGTGCCGACAAGCCAGGGCATGAGCGAAGCGTTTTCGACGGGGTCCCATCCCCAGTAGCCGCCCCAGCCCAGCACGGAATAGGCCCAGTGCGCGCCGAGAAAAACTCCGCAGGTCAGGAAAATCCAGGTGACCATGGTCCAGCGGCGGGTGATGTGAATCCACTTCTCGCCGGGATACTTCATGATCAGCGCGCCCAGCGCGAA
>JBEKDY010000215.1:0-10094 GCA_050014115.1 Candidatus Sulfotelmatobacter sp.
GGATTTACGATTTGGGGATTGTGCGCTTACCTGGAGCGCCGCTTTTTTTTGTTTGCTCTCTGGTTTTCGCTGGCCGCACTGTCGAAAGAAACGGCGATTCTGACGCCGATGACTCTGGTCGCCTGGGAGATTCTTCGGCGCGCTTTTCTGCGTCGGTACTCAGATCTTGCCCCGGAACAACCTGTGCGTCAGTCCGAACCGCGAACCGCGTTGTCCTCAGTACGGCCGATGGCTGGGCTGCTGATTCCGCTTCTGCCGCTGATCGCATGGTACGCATATCACTACAGCCGGACGGGATATGTATTCGGCAATCCCGAATTCTTTCGCTACAACGTGGCCGCTACGCTTAACCCGGCGCGCTTCCTGCTCGCGTTGGGGCTGCGGCTATGGCAGACGTTCGGCTATCTCGATCTATGGGTACTGACGTTGGCGATGCTGCTGGCGATGTTTCTGCCGGCGCTGGAAGACGACGGAGTCGAGCGGCGGCGCATCGCGATTCCGACGCAGATGGTGTTTCTGGTGGTGATCGCTGCATACGTTGGCGCGATGGCCCTGATTGGCGGGGCGGTGCTGGCGCGCTACCTGCTGCCAGTGATTCCGCTGGTGATCATTCTAGCGGTTTCGACGCTCCGGCGGCGCGTGCGTATGTGGCCTGCAATGGTCGCCGTGATTCTGCTGGCGTTTGTGGCGGCGTGGTTCTGGAATCCTCCTTATGGATTTTCGCCGGAAGATAATCTGGCGTATCGCGACTACATTCAACTACATGAGGACGGGGAAACTTTTCTTGAGGCGCGCTATCCGATGGCACGCGTGCTCACGGCTTGGCCCGCGTCGGACGAATTGACTCGTCCGTGGCTGGGTTACGTTTCGCGGCCCCTGCGTGTGGTGCGCATCGAAGACTTCTCGGTGGACGAAGTGTTTTCGGCCGCTGACTTCCGCGCGAATTTCGACGTGGCGCTGGTGTTTTCGACCAAGTACGAACCGGCGCATGAACTGCTCGGCCATTCGAAACGATGGGAGGAACTGAAGACGAAGTACTTCGGGTTCCATCGCGACCTGCCGCCAGCGGCCGTGGCCCGCATTCTGGGCGGCCGTGTTGTGTTTTCAGAAGTCCGTAAGGGACAGTGGGTTGCCGTGGTGGAGATGGAGCGCTCGGAAGTGCAGGAAGCTGCAGTTCGAAGGCTGAAGTGAAAAGGCAGTGGCTAGTGGATAGTGGTCCGTGGTCAGAAATTTGTGCCTTCACTTCCGCATCAGATGGCACGAATGAGTTTTGATCACCAGCCAGACTTCTTTGCCGGTTTCGAGTTCCAGAGCTTCGCGTGCGGCCAGGGTGAGATGGACCTCCAGTTCCACGCCGCAGTTTACTCTGGCAGAAATGATCACATCCCTGCGTTCGAGCAAAAGCAGGCGGCCGGGAATTATGTTTCTTGCGCTCAGGCCGACCGGCGGCGCAATGGCCAGCAAAATGTCGCCGGCACGGATACCGACGCGGAGAGTCGATCCCACTTCGGCGCGCACCAGCGGCGTTTCCAGTGGGACGGGCTTGGCTTGCACTCCAGATTCACTCTGGTAGAGCAGGCAGGTCATGGTGCCGCGATCGGCGTGGAGCGATTCCACGGTTGCGTCCAGAATATTTTCGAAGCCCGCGAGATTCGCAACGGTTTCCTGTTGCGGGGCGCTTAGCACCTCGTGCGGCGTGCCGTGAGCCAGGATGCGTCCATGGTCGAGCACCAGCGCGTTTTCGCCGAGGGCAAATACTTCTTCGCGGCTGTGCGTGACGTAGAGGATGGGGATGCGGTGGGCTTCGTTCCAGGCGCGCAGATCGTCGATAATTCGGGATTTGGTGGCGGCGTCGAGCGCAGCCAGCGGTTCGTCGAGCAACAGCACGACGGGATCGGTGACCAAGGCACGCGCCAACGCTACACGCTGACGTTCTCCTCCGGAAATTTTGCCGGGGCCTGTGCGAGCCAGATGCGGAACGCGGAATGCGTCGAGCATTGCGGCAGTGCGGTAAATGCGTTCCGCTCGCGGCAAGCGTGACAGGCCATACTCCACGTTTTCTTCGACGGTCAAGTGTGGAAACAATGCGAGGTCCTGAAAAACGTAGCCGATGTTGCGCTTCTCAACCGGCAGATGGATGTGTTCTGCCGCATCGAACAGAACATGATCGCCGATCGCGATGCAGCCGGAGTCAGGCTGGACTAATCCGGCGATGCAATCGAGCAGCATAGTCTTGCCTGCGCCGGATGCGCCGAACACGATGGTGAAGCCGGGAGCGGCGTGGAAATCCACGTCGAGCACGAAGCCGGATGCGGCGGCAATTCGCTTGCGCACTTGCGCGCGCAGCACGCGCTCTGCCGTCTTATCTTTGTCCATGTCCATGAATGGGAGCGATCAGCCAAGCCTTCCGGTTCAGGCCGTAGACGATGGCCAGCATGGCAAAGCAGATTAGCAGTAGAAGCAAAGCAGTCGCATTCGCCGTGGCGTAGTTCGAAGCCTGCACCTGGTCGAAGATTTCAATCGAAACCGTGCGGGTGACGCCGGGAATATTTCCACCCACCATCAGGACCACTCCGAATTCGCCCATGGTGTGGGCGAAGGTCAGGGCTGCGCCGGTGATGAGTCCGGGCTTCGAAAGAGGGGCCGTTACGCGGAAGAAAGTTCTCAGAGGCGATGCGCCGAGCGTGGCCGAGGCTGAAATCAGTTTGCGGTCGATGCTTGAAAACGAAGCCGCGAAAGGCTGCACCGCGAAAGGCAGGCTATACAAAATGGAGCCGATCACCAGGCCGGTAAAGGTATGTGCGGTCCGAGCGCGACCAGCAGGTAGAAACCGAGCACCGTGGGGGGAAGCACGATGGGCAGGGCAACGATTGCTTCGATCAGAAATTTCCAGCGCCAGCGTGAAAATGCGATCCAGTAGGCGATGGGCAGGCCGATGACGAACAGTAGCGCGGAGACGATCAGCGCCAGCCGCAATGTCAGCCAAAATGCTTGCCAGTCGATGGACATGGATTTTGCTTCTTACTTCTCGGGGACAGTGAAACCGTAACGGCGCAGCACGTCGGTGGCATCTTTTGTTTTGATGTAGTTCACAAACGCCGCGGCCTCCGGCTTGTGTTGCGAGTGCGAGAGGACCACCACTCCTTGATCGAGCGCGGGATACGACTCCGCGGGAACCTTCCAGAATTTGCCTTCGCCTCGCATCGCCAGCGGAACTGCGTGTGCAAGGGCGATGAAGCCCACCTGCGCGTTGCCCGACTCGACGAACTGCGCTGCCTGCGAAACGTTCTCGCCCATCACCAGGCGGTCCTGCACCTGTTCATAGATTCCGAAATGTTTCAGGGCCGCCACGGCGGCGCGGCCATAGGGCGCGTGTTGCGGATTCGCGATGGCAATCTTCTTCACCGAGGGATCGGATAAGACTTTTATTCCCTGATGCTCCGGGTCGAGAGGCGAAATGGTTGGCGCCCACAGCACCAGAGTGCCCACGGCATAGCGGTAGAGAGTTGAAGCGTCGGCGTCGTTCGAGGCAATGAGCTGGCGAGGGTAATCCATGTCGGCGGAGAAAAACACATCAAACGGTGCGCCGTTCTGAATCTGCTGGGTGAGCGCGCCGGACGCGGCAAAAGAAAGTTTCACCAGCACTCCGGAGTGCTTCTCGTAATTGGCAGCGATTTCCTTGACCGCGACGCTCAGATCCGCGGCGGCCGCAACCGTGATTTCTTTCAATCCCTTTTCATCGGCCGAGGCATCCGCAGAAACTCCCGCAGAGACTGGCGAAGAAATGCTCAGACTTGCAGCGAGAAGAACAAACGCAGTCAGTAACCGGAGGATGGAAATCTTCATCGAATGACCGTCCTTTACACGCGCGTTTCATAGAAAAGCGCGAAAACGATTGTACAGGGCGGAGGGCGGCGATTCCCAAAGTGGTCCGTTCCCGAAATATAGTGCCGCTTTCGATTGCTTCCCATGGCGATGCTCTCAATACTTGGAGCGAGTCATCCACCCTATGTCGCGTCGTACCCTGCTTCACTGCTTTTTTCCCCGAGTTTCAATCCTTGCTCTCAGTTGTTTCGTCTATTTCGCCGCTAGTTCGATAGCGCAGGTTCACGACGCGAAGAAAACTGTTCGTGAGGATTCCGTGCCTGCGGACGTTAATCACGAACAGGAACGCAGTGCATGGTTTCTCCACGGACGTGTGATTCCTGGAATGAATTCGGCGGAGTTGCGGCGGCGCGCCTACCTGGCCAAGATGCAGAAGCGCGGCGCGCGCATCGCTACGACGGCAGCGCTGCACAGGAGAGCTGCGGGTTCAGTAATGCCTGGGACATCGATGTCGACGTCGCCATCGACATCTCCGCAGGCTGTGGCTTCGGACGCCTGGCAGCCTCTGGGGCCGGTGCCGCTGGCTTCCGATGCCTCGGGCAATGGGACACAGGACTACCACCAGGTTTCCGGACGCGCGACCGCGGTGGCCATCGATCCGGCAGACCCCAGCGGGAACACGATCTTTATCGGCGGCGCGCAAGGCGGCGTGTGGCAATCCACGAACGCCGCCAACAGCGCTGCGTCGAGCGTGACATGGACTCCGGTCGCCGACGACCAGGGCACGCTGTCGGTGGGCTCGATTGCCATCCAGCCGGGAAATGCAAACCCAGCCGCGAGCGTGATTCTCGTGGGCACCGGCGAAGCGAACAACTCAGCCGATTCTTATTTTGGCCTCGGCATTCTGCGCTCGGCGGATGGCGGCAACACGTGGACATTAATTCCAACCGCGAACGGCGGAGCGCTTTCCTTCAGCGGCCTGGGCGGAACGCGCATGGCGTTCAGCACGGCGGGCGCGGCCAGCACAGTGGTTTCGGCGATGGCTGCCTCTTCTGAAGGGATGGTGGCCGGCGCCGTTACCGCCGAAACTATGCCCGGGCTGTACACGTCTCTCGACGCCGGCCAGTCGTGGGCTTACGACGCGCTGCTCGATCCCGGGAGCCATGCCACCGACGCCACGTCCGCGACCGCCGTAGCGTATAACGCGGCGACTGGGCTGTTTCTGGCGGCAGTTCAGTATCACGGGTTTTACTCGTCTCCTGATGGCGTCACCTGGACGCGCCTTGCCAGCCAGCCCGGTGGTTCCGTGCTGAGCACAACTGCGTGCCCGCCGGTCTCCACCGCAAATGGCCAGACTTGCCCGATGTACCGCGGCGAAATCACAGCCATCCTCGGACGCAACGAAATGTACGTGTGGTATGTCTCTCTCAATGCGTCGGGCCTTCCCGTAGATGGCGGCATCTGGCAGAGCCTGAACGGCGGCACGTCATGGACGGCGATCAACGACACGGGCATTGCGAACTGCGGCGACAACGTCGGCTGCGGCGTGCAACAGGGTCCCTACAACCTGGAACTGCTGGCGGTGCCGAATGGATCGGCAGCCACCGATCTCTACGCCGGCTCCGTCAATCTCTACAAGTGTTCGATCAATTCTGCCAACCCCACGTGCAATGCGGCTAGTTTCATCAATCTGACGCATGCCTATGGATGCCTGCCCATTGCAGCGCCGGCACACGTGCATCCCGCTCAACATGCTCTGGCCTACATGATTCCGAACGGGGGCGGCGACTCCGGCAACGACCTGATGTATTTCGCCAACGATGGCGGCATCTACCGCGCTCTCGACGGCTATTCGGGGCTCACCACCGGTTCGTGCTCCGGCACCAACTCGTTCGACGACCTGAACCAGAACCTGGGATCGATGACCCAGTTCGTGAGTTTCTCGCAGCATCCCAGCGATCCAGCTACGTTGCTGGGAGGGTCGCAAGGCAACGGCTCGCCGGCGACTGCTTCGGCAACCACGAGCCTGAGTTGGATCAACGTGAATGGCGGCGACGGCGGTTACAACGCGATCGATCCCAACACGCCGCTGAACTGGTTTGTTTCCAATCCAGATACTCCGCCGGACGGGTTGAATATCCAGGAGTGTCCCCTCGGGGTGAGTTGCGTCGAAGGCGATTTCGGCGTGGTCGTCGACAGCGCCAGCGTTGGCGGCGACGATGGTGCATTCTACGTTCCCTACGTGCTCGACCCGCAATCCACAACGGCGCTTCTGGTGGGCACTTGCCGGATTTGGCGCGGACCGCGGCTGGGCGGAAGCTATACCCTGCTCAGTCCGAACTTCGATACGTTTGGTTCGGGCACGTGTTCCGGAAGCGAGATCAACCTGGTGCGGTCGCTGGCGGCTGGTGGACCCTCCGACAGCAACGGATCGATGGTGATCTATGCCACCACGGACGGGCTGGGTCCGCTGGACGGGCCGCTGTCTTCGCCCTCGGGCGGAAACGTGTGGGTAACCACCAACGCCACGGCGGGCGCGACCGCCTTCAACGAAGTTACGCAGAACGACAGGCAGAACATCAATCCCAACCAGTTCCCGATTTCGAGCGTCGCCATCGATTCATCGGACCCGACGGGCGACACGGCGTACGTCACGGTGATGGGCTTCACCGGGGGCGCGGGGCACGTGTGGCAGACGACCAACGCAGGGGCCAGCTGGACCGACTTCACCGGAACGGGCGCGGCCGCCTTGCCGGACGCTCCTGTCAACGCGGCTGTGGTTGATCCCACCGGCACGGTTTACGTAGGCACCGACGTGGGGATATTCGAAAGCAGCACTGCAAGCCCGAATTGGACGGAAGTAGGCCCGGCGCCAAACCCTCTGGGCGGTTCCGTCGGTTTCCTGCCGAATGTTGCGGTTACGGCGCTCGGGATTTTCAATCCCGCCGGGGAGAAATTGTTGCGCGCCTCCACCTACGGTCGCGGCGTGTGGCAATTTGATGTGAGCACGCCCGGCTTCCAGATCCTGGTCTCCAATAGTCCGCAGACCGTTTTTGTCGGGCAAACCGCCACCTACAATGCAACGCTTGACTCCATTGCCGGATACTCGAATCCGGTCACGCTGACGTGTACTGCAGGGGCGACGAATCCACCAGCAACGTGCGCTCCTCCTTCGAATCCTGTGACTCCGACATCCAGTGGCGTGGCTTTCACCGTGACGGCCAGCGATGTAGCCGGTGACTACAGCTTCAACGTGCTGGGGCAAGGCGCGGACTCGAACCTCACGAGCACGGCCAGCCTGGTGCTGCACATGATCAGCTTCGGGCTGACGCCGCCTTCGCCGAGTTCGCTGACCGTGCCCGATGGAACAACATCGTCTCCGGTCAGCTTCCAGGCTACGGCTGCAGGCTCATTCAATCAGAGCGTGAATGTTTCATGCAGCGCGAACGTCCCTGGCGCAACTTGCAATCTCACGCCGGGAACCACGGTTAACCCCACATCGTCGAATCCCGTCAATATGACGGCGAGCGTAGTCGTCCCGCCGGGAACGAACGTCAACTTCAACTACACGGTCACTCTGCAGGCCAGCACAAGCGGCGCCGCACCGGTCACGGCTTCAATCCCGTTGAACGTCACGCTCAACCCCAATTTCATCTTGAATGCGCAAGGCACGTTTCCTGTGGTGAATGCCGGCAGCACCGCTACGAGCGGGACCATCAGCGTTACAGCCCAGGACGGATTCAGTAGCGCGGTGAGCTTGACGTGCTCCATCCCTGGCGGAAGCGGAACTTGCAACGTGGCCCCAGCATCCGTGAGCTCTTACCCCGCCAGTCCTATCGTCACCATAAACGCCGCGGCCATGAGTGCCGGCAGTTATCAGGCCGTGGTTCAAGGCGTATCCGGCTCAATCACGAACACTTTGGCGATCCCCTTCAACGTAGGGGATTACCAGATCTCCGGCCAGCAAACTTTGAGCGTCCCACCCGGCGGGCAGGGCACCGCGGGCCTCACCATCGCGGCCTCTACCTACTATGCCGGCCTGGTAAACGCGAGTTGCGATGCAAGCGCACTAGCCGGGACCATCTGCGCTCTGACCCCGGCGAATCCGGTGAGGGTGAGCCCCGGCGCGCAAGTGGCGCTCACTGTAACCATCGACGTAACGGCCGACGCTGTGCCGGGCACGTACAACATCAAAATCAATACCCAGGACACGACCGGCAATCCCAGCCACAGTTTCACGATTGCGCTCACCGTACTCACCCCTAATTTCCTACTAAGCGAGCCCGTATCTTTCCCCGTCGTGAATGCCGGCAGCACCACCACGAGCGGTGCCATCAGCATTGCGTCTCAGTATGGATTCAGCGCGACGGTGAACCTGACTTGTTCACTGAAATCAGGGAACGGAAGTTGCAGCGTCGCACCGTCATCCGTGAGTTCATACCCCGCCACCGTCAATGTTACCGTCAACGCCACAGCCTTGAGCGCTGGCAGTTATCAAGCATTGGTTCAAGGAGTATCCGGCTCCATTACGAACATCCTGGCCGTCCCCTTCAATGTGGGGGATTACCAACTCTCCGGTGCGCAGACTTTGAGTCTTCCTCCCGGCGGGCAGGCCATAGCCAACCTCACCATTGCTGCCTCTACCTACTATGCAGGCGTGGTCAGCACCAGCTGCAATGCCAGCGCGCTCGCCGGCACTATCTGCATTCTGACCCCGGCAAGTCCGGTGACCGTAAGCGCCAGCGCGCAAGTGCCGCTTACCGCAACCATCGATGTCACCAACGACGCCGTGCCGGGCCCCTACAACATCACGATCAATACGCAGGATACGACAGGCGCCCCCAGCCACAGTCTCACCATCGCGCTCACGGTGGTTCCTGACTTCGGCGTCAGTTCCACAACCCTCCCTCAAACCGTGACCGCCGGGCAAACGGCTGGCCCCTACAACGTGATCGTGCAGCCGGTCGGAACATCGTTCAACAGTCCGGTTACGCTTTCTTGTACCGCCGGCCTTCCCGCGGGCGCGCAATGCGGCTTCACGCCAAACCCAATCACGCCAGGGAACAACGCGGCCGACGTGGTGCTGAGTATTTCGACCGTGGCTCCGCCGCCCGGTGCGCGCAAACCCGCTCAACAAACTGCTGCCCTCTTCTTCTTTTACGTATTCGGGCTGACGATGCCGGGGATCGCAGTGCTATGGGGACCCACTCGCCGCGGGAGACGAAGCTGGCCCCGCGTTTTGACTTTGTTGGCAGGGCTGCTTCTGGCACTACTGCTGCTCTCTTGCGCTGGAGGGACGGGCATCAGCCCCGGAGGCAGTTGCGGGGCCGCGCCCAGCGTTCCTACTGGTTTAGCCGCCTCGTCGATTACCAGTACCAGCGCAACTCTGAATTGGAATCCATCGAGCGTAGCTTCGGGCTGCAGCGTCAGCTCATATACCTTCTACGAAAACGGTACGTCGATCGGAGGCCCGACCAGCACTAATTTTGCGGTCACGGGACTGTTGCCCTCTACACCGCAGGCGCCCGAGATCTATAACTTCCAGATCGCGGCCACTGATGCAGCCGGCATCTCATCGCCCAGCGGAGCCGTTTCTGTGCAAACTCTTCAGGCGCCGACTTATACCATCACGGTCACTGGCATTTCCGGCTCGCTTACTCACAGCACCACCGTCACGCTGATCGTTCTGCCGTGACGGGAACTTCTGTTCTCGGTATCATCCATCTGTGATTTCTTGGCCGGAGTCCACGGCCCGCGATACCGCTTCTCATAGTGCTCGAAATCTGAATGTCCGAAACCCGCTACAACGCAATTGTCATCGGAGGAGGCATCGTCGGCCTTGCGGTCGCGCTGGAGATTACGCGCCGCTTTCCGAGGCTTAGGCTGTTGGTCTTGGAGAAAGAAGACCGTGTCGCCCGCCACCAGAGCGGACACAACAGCGGCGTCATCCACTCCGGGGTGTACTACAAACCGGGATCGTGCAAGGCGCGGCTGTGCGTGGCCGGGGCCGCGGCCATGGTGGAATTTTGCCGTGAGCACGGCATTCCGCACGAAATATGCGGCAAGGTTATCGTCGCGTCCAGCGAAGCCGAATTGCCGCGTCTGGAAGAATTGCGGCAACGCGGCGACGCCAACGGGCTCCGCGGACTTCACCTCATCGGGCCGGAGGAGTTGCGGGAAATCGAGCCGCATGCCAGCGGCCTGCGAGCGTTGGTGGTTCCTTCTACCGGCATCACGGATTACGCCAAGGTCTGCGAAAAATACGCGGA
>JBEKDY010000216.1:0-7412 GCA_050014115.1 Candidatus Sulfotelmatobacter sp.
CTGCACGATACAGCGATCGCCTTGTCTGACGTCGGCGGAAATGATTGCCAGCACGCTCTTCAGGCTCCCGACGGAACCAGTGCGCAGGTTCGTCAAAAAGCTGTCGGAGGCAAAGTCGTTCGCCACCTCGGCCAGGCGGCTTGCAGGTCTCGCATGCAAACCGTCGGACAAAGAGCAAACAAACTCGAACTCCAGCGACGTGCTGGCCTTCTGTGTCATATCAGGGTTGAATCTTGGCGAAAATGCTGTGGGGATCCTTCAATGCTTCTTGCAGCGGCACTTGAATCACCTTGACTCCGTTGAATCGTTCGCGCTCCTCCACTGCAATGTCGACGGCAAAGATGGCAAACTGCGCCTGGCGGATGTCGTTCTCCGTCAGCTTGTTTTCAATGCCCATGGCACCCTGGGTCTCAACTTTGATTTCAAAGCCGAGAGTTTTTGCGACCTTCTCCAGTCGCGCGGCCGCCATATAAGTGTGGGCAATGCCCGTCGGGCAGGCAGTGACCGCAACAATCTTCATGCAGCTTTTTCCTCCCTTTCGTTGGTCAGCTTCCGGCTCCGTGCTTTCAGCAGATTGACGGAAAGGGCGGTCACCATTGTCCCCGCCGCGATCGCTAATACGTAGGCGAGCCTGTGATCGACTACGAATAAGACAATCGGGCCGCCGTGGGGAGCGGGATCTCCTACTCTGCCAACCATCGCTATCACCGCTGCTAAAGCGGAACCAGCCATGATGCTTGGTATGACGCGAATCGGATCTGCTGCAGCAAAAGGAATCGCGCCCTCGGTCAATCCAGTCAGTCCCATCCAGATTCCGGCCAGCCCCGCATCCCGTTCTTCTGCGCTCCACAAGCTCCTCTGCAGCAATGTGGCCAGACCCATCCCTAACGGTGGCGTGCAGATGGCCGCGGCACATGCTCCCATGATTTGATAGTTCCCCTCTTTGATCATCGCGGCGCCGAAAAAGAACGCGGTCTTGTTGATCGGGCCGCCCATGTCGAAAGCGATCATTCCACCCAGAATTAGAGCCAGCACTACACTGTTTCCAGTGCTCATGGCTCTCAGAGCATTCGTGGCGTCCGTCATAAGGAGCGCGATCGGCACTCCCAACACCTTCAGCATCACCACTCCGATAAAAGCACCTGAAAGAATGGGAATCACCAGAATCGGCATGATTGGCCGCAAGTGCTTCGAGACCGGAATCTTTTTGAGAAGCTCCACGACGTAGCCCGCCAGCAGGCCTGCCAGGATCGCTCCCATGAATCCCGCCTTCACCTGACCCGAAAGGTATCCACCAAGAAATCCGGGAACCAGCGCCGGCTTGCCGGCGATGGAATACGCGATGTAGCCCGCCAACACTGGCAGCATCAACGTAAAAGATGCCGATCCAATGTCATTCATGAGCTTGAGCCACGGTGCCTGAGAAAAATCTGGTCCAGTGGGAGTCATCGGCGCGAACGCGATAGCAAGTGCTATCAGCAGTCCTCCGCAGGCGATGAAGGGAATCGCGAACGAAACACCCGTGAGCAAGTGCTGCCGAAGGTTCTTGAGCATTTCAGGCATCGAAGTCCAGTGCTACAAAGCGCTACAAAAAGAACGTCGTGCATTGTAGCCGCAAACCCGCTCAACGGGCGCTCGCAAATATGGCCCCGTCATGCTTACTTCCCACCCTCGTTTCTCCTCAAAAACAATAGCTCCAAGCGTTTCGTTGCAGCTTCCGGGAGACCGGCAAATGTGCTTCTGCCGGTGTTTCCCACGAAGGCTGCGTTCCTGACAACTTAGTGTTGCGTGATAAATACGGACATGAAACTGCGCGAGACACGGTTCCGTAGTATGTGTGATTAGTCCTAATCCGGAAATAGGAGAGATGGAACGTTTATTGTACTCAGGTAACCTTTTGGCATCGTGCGCAGGCGCGGTTGATCTGCAGACCAGCTCTGGGAAGATGCTCCTGCGTTAAGGCGAACCAACCCGGACCTACCGGCCTGTGGAGCTTTCCGTCCGGTACTCAGTGGGAGTGACTTTACAGGTTTTCTTAAAGACCCTGCAGAAATAGGCCGTGTCGTTGTACCCACAGTTGGAGGCGATCTCTTTCAAGGTCAGGCTGTAGTTCTGCAGCATGAACTTGGCTCGATTCACGCGCACCAGGTTCAGATAATCGTTGAACCTCATGAACCCTTCTTTCCGGAAAACACGCGAGATATGGTTTGGCGCCAGGCCGAAGTGCTGCGCAACGCTTTCCCGCGTGATGGGACTCTGAAAGTTCTCCTGAACGTACAAGCAAAGAGACTCATAGGTGCGAATCGCCTTGCGCTGGTGGTGCTTCTGTGGCGATTTCAGCAGCCGAAGGCAGGCGTGGAGCATGGATTCCGTCAGCAGGCGCGCCAGCGGACCTTTGGAGTGGTCGGCGGCAAGCACCCGAAGCGACGTGAGAATGCTGTGGGTGGGCACATCATAGCCGCCGTGAACGCTGGTCTTCAGTGCAGTAGTGGGCGACTGCGTGTTTCCTCCGTGACGCACCAGGCTGATGCCAATCTGCTTCACGCCAAACAGGAGAGTGAGGGCTTCGACCTGCACCGACCAATCGGGTTTATTCCAGGCGTGATCGGGCACAAAGACGGCGTGGCCGCGAACCGGATTGATCATTTCCGTACGTCCGCCGTGAGCTACCTCCATCTTGTGGCATCCCGTCAGAGGGACGGAAAGACGGGGAAAATTCGTGACATAGGCGAGCACGGGAGGAGGTGTGCTGCCATCGCCAAAATGCACGTGCCGGATCCGCGTGCGCCGAAGATACTCTTCGAGTTCGCGAGCGATGATTCGATTGGCGGGGAGAGATGCAGTCTTCGAATGCGCGGCCGGACGTTTCACGGAAAGTTACATTAGTGCAATTAATGTTAAATGTCTACTATTTCCTTTTGCCGCTCGTATCCACCATACTGCCGCACCGTACGCCGTATTGTGTTGTCTGCCGCTCTCAATGAATTGCCTTCGGGTGAGGTGCACTAACGTGGCAAGAAGCGCCGGGGTTCGCTGTCTCGGAATTGCTTTGGGAGCGACGCTTGGTCTGTCGGGATGCGGCAGCAGTGGCGGTGGAACTTCCAGCTCGCCTCCCCCGCCGCCGGGCATCACGAGTCTGTCGCCCTCTTCAGGCGCGGTGGGAGCGGCGGTGACGGTTACCGGCACGAACTTCGGCCCCACCCAAGGCACGAGCTCCGTGACGTTCAATGGCATCGCGGCAACACCAATAAGCTGGAGTGTGACGTCGATTGCGGTTACGGTTCCAGCCGGAGCGACGACGGGCAATGTGGTGGTCGCGGTAAACGATTTGCCTAGCCCCGGAGCGGCGTTCACGGTGCTCCCAACGCCCACTATCACCAGTTTGTCGCCATCATCGGCCGCAGTCGGCGCCCCTGTCACAATCACCGGGGCGAATTTCGGTGCGACCCAGGGCACGAGCTCGGTGACGTTCAACGGCACGCCAGCAACCCCCACAGGTTGGAGTGCTGCGTCGATTGCGGTTTCGGTTCCAGCGGGAGCGACCACAGGCAACGTGGTGGTAACGGCAAGCGGCGTCGCCAGCGCGGGAGCGGCGTTCACGGTGGTGCCTGTGAGCATCACGCCACAATTGGCGGCAGTGGTGGTTACCACCCAGACCCAGCAGTTCACGCCGTGGGTCACGGGTGGCGGTGGTGTCACCTGGAGCGTGGACGCTGTAGCTGGCGGCGATGCAACGGTCGGGACGATCAGCGCGACTGGGCTCTACACGCCACCCTCAACCGCGGGCACGCATATTGTGACCGCGACCAGCGCGGCCAATTCCGCGAACTCGGCATCCGCCACCGTTGCCGTGACCGATGTTGCAGGCGTCTTCACTCATCACAACGATTTGTCACGGGACGGCGCGAACACGCAAGAGTACGGGCTAACCTCCTCCACCGTAAATCCAGCCACTTTTGGAAAATTGTTTTCCTGCGCAGTGGATGGCGCCGTTTTCACGCAGCCGCTCTGGGTTCCCAGCTTGAGCATCAACGGCGGGATTCATAACGTGATCTTCGTGGCTACCCAGCACGACACTGTTTTTGCCTTCGACGCCGACGCCAATCCCTGTGTTCAGTACTGGCAAGGCGGCGGGTCGCTTGGCGAGGTGAACCTGCTGGACACTCTTCATGGTGGGACTGCCGGCGAGACCCCGGTGTACTGGAACGATGTGGGTTGTCAATGCGGAGTTGGGGATATTTACCCAGAGGTCGGAGTTACGGGAACACCGGTGATTGACCCCACGAGCAACACGATTTACCTGGTCAGCACATCGCAGAACAGCGCGCTGGGAGCGTTTTATCAGCGGTTGCATGCGTTGGATCTGGCCACCGGGGATGAGAAGTTCAATGCGCCAGTAAACATTGCGGCATCGGTGCCGGGAAATGGCGATGGATCGTCAGGCGGTATGGTGAGCTTCAATGCTCAAATGCAGAATCAAAGGCCCGCGCTGGCTTTGGCGGGGGGGACGGTGTATGTGGGGTGGTCGTCGCATGAGGATGCGTCGCCGTGGCACGGCTGGCTGATCGGCTACACCGCTTCCAATTTGCAGCAGCAAGCGTCCGTCTTCAACACGTCGCCAAACGGCGGGATGGGCGGCATTTGGGCCAGCGGCGGCGCACCGGCTGTCGACAGCGGGGGGAACATCTATGTCTCCACGGGCAATGGCGTGTTCGACGCCAACAATACCACGATGCCGGACAACGATTACGGAGACAGCATTCTGCAATTAGCTCCATCCAGTGTCAGCACAGCCAACGGTGAAAACCTGACCTTGGTGGATTGGTTCACCCCAGATGACCAATCCTACCTGGCGAATAACGACATCGATCTGGGCTCGGGGAATCCGGTGTTGCTGCCGGATCAAACTTCGGGGCCGGTGCCGAATTTGGTGGTGGCCATCGGAAAGCAGGGGATCGTCTATTTAATCAACCGCAACGACATGGGAAATTTTCAGTCCAGCAGCAACCAGATCGTGCAGAGTTTCACTGGGTCGCCGTCTGGGTTTTATGGTACGCCTGCGTTCTGGCAAAACGGTCTGTACTTTGCGGGGAGCCTGGACAATACTGGGTCGGGCGACTACCTGAAGCTGTTTACTTTCAATTCCTCGACCGGACAATTCGATACTACTCCCGCTTCCCAGTCAGCTCACTATTACAACTTCCCGGGCGCATCTCCTTCAGTTTCTTCGCAGGGCGCTTCGAACGGCATTGTCTGGGCTATCGATGCCAGCGCCTACGGGTACGCCAACCCGAATGCCGGCACGAACTGCCTTCAGGTGCCTGTGCCGGCGGCTTGCGCGGGTCCTGCGGTGCTGTTTGCCTACGACGCCGGCAATTTGCTGCTGGAATACTGGGACAGCACAATGGCGGCGAACAACCGTGACCAGGCGGGCAACGCGGTGAAATTTGTTCCGCCCACCGTCGCCAACGGCAAGGTCTACGTCAGCACTCGCACGGAAGTTGATGTCTACGGGTTGCTCCCATGATGAAGTCTGCGGTGTTTCATCGCGCCGCTTTGGCTCTGTTGCTTATGGAATTCCGGAGTTTGCTCTAAAGGAGTTACAGATGAGAACGACGTTGAGCTTTCCGGTTGTGAGCAGGACGCGCAGGATGTGCCAGGCCAATTCCGGACTGGGTGCGCAAAGGAAGAGCAGAATCCTGGTCAGTGCTTTCATCGCGGCTGGGCTGGCACTGCTGTCTGCCTGCAACGGCATCGACGCGCTTCCCGGCACCGGCGCCTCCGGAGGGCCGCTGACGGTGCAAATCGTCCAGGCTCCGCCGGCGTCTGTGGCAGCGGGCGGGACAGCAGATCTCGCGGCCAATGTATTAAACGACAAGGCCAATGCGGGCGTGACCTGGAGTTGTGCGCCCGCCAATGTGTGCGGCTCCTTCAATCCTACGACGACTGGGTATCAGATAACAACGGTCTACACTGCGCCGCCGGTCACACCGAATAGCCCCGTCATTCTCCCCGTTACCATCACCGCGACTTCGGTCACAGACAGCAGCCAGAGTGCAAATGCCCAGGTCAATGTGTCGCTGGTAGAGGGACAGTACGCGATTGTTTTGTACCCGGGTAACGGTTCCTACGGCATGGTCGCTAGCGTCACACTGGACGGAAACGGAAACGTGACCGGCGGGGAAGCCGACGGTTCCGCCAACGGATTCTACTGGAGCGCTCCCTCAATCACCGGCACCTACGCTCTGGATGCGACTGGTCACGGCGACATTTCGTTGAGTCTTACTAACACTACGTGCTGCGGCACACTGCAACAGACCCATGGCATCACGGCCACATCGAATTCCCACTTCGCGATCGCCGAGGAAGACCAGTTCAACGGGCTCACGATAGGCGCGGTCGGCAGCATGGATCTGCAGACTGCGGGCCCGGCCTTCTCCGGTTCGCAGGTTTCCGGCGGCTATTCCTTCATCTTGTCTGGATACAGCGGCGCAGCGGGTGAGAATGGAAGCTGGGGCGGCATCTTCACTGCGGATGGCACCGCGACCGCTACCAATTCGGGTAACATCACCGGCGGTATCTTCGATGAAAATGTGGGAAATGATGGGGGTGGCACCGGCTACAACAGCGAGGCGACACTCGCCGCTGCGGGTCTTGCCTTTACCGGCACCTACACGGCTCCCGACGCGGACGGGCGGGGCATTATCACCCTGAGTTCCTCCCCGGATACTCCCGGCCTTTGCGGTGCGTCTCCGCTGCCTGCCTGCACGCAGTACGTCTACTACCTGGTAACACCAGAAGTGTTGCAGTTAACCAGCATGACCAACGTGAACAATGCAGGAAACAGCGGCAGCGCATTTGGACAAGGCTCCCTCGCTACTGCCGCTAACGACACAACTGCAGCCTTAACCGGGAGCTTCATTTTCAGCTACTTTGGTTTTGGCGATAACAACAATGGGGGCGACTCAAGCGCTGCCGCGGGCCAATTTACCACCGACGGAAGCGGAAACGTTACAGCGGGGATCATGGACTTGAACGTCGCCGACGGCGGATCTCCAGCCCCGTCGATCGCGACGACAGACATACCTCTCACACTCGCCGCTGCCATCTCCATCTCAGGTAGCGCGCGCGGCACTCTGGCCGCCCCGTCGGGCCAAATCTATAATGTTTACCTCACCGATCCCAATCTCAACCTGCTCGATCCGAATAACCCCAGCGGAGCCGGAGGCGCCTTGTTATTCGAGGCGAACAATCCATCCGCTCCGTACGGCAACGCCATCGGGGTTATGATTCCGCAGTCGACCCCGGCTCCCGCGAGTCTTGCCGGAAGCTACGCCGTTCTTCTCTCGAATCAATCGAACCTTGGCGGCTGTTGTAGTTATGACGGGGGGCTTACCGGCGATCTTACGGTG
>JBEKDY010000217.1:0-7373 GCA_050014115.1 Candidatus Sulfotelmatobacter sp.
TGCGGGCGTCGGCGTCCCTGGTGCTGGCGGCGCTGGTTGCGGATGGCGAGACCATCATCGACCGCGTGTATCATCTAGACCGCGGTTACGAAAATATTGAGGAAAAGCTGCGCGGCGTGGGCGCGGAGATTAAGCGGATCGGGGAAATGTTTCCGCGGCGTCGCGGGGCAACGGGGTAGGACCTAGCTGCTCCGTGAACTAATATTCCACTGCGGAGCTGCGCTCCGCGCGGACGGGCGAGGCGCCCGTTCCCACAGAAGCCTTTCCCCTGCACGAGCCTTTCTTATCCTTTGTAATTCAGCGCTTTCAGTCCCAGGAATCTTGACGTTGCGCCCAACTCTTCTTCGATGCGCAGCAACTGGTTGTATTTGGCGATGCGGTCGGTGCGCGAGGCGGAGCCGGTTTTGATTTGGCCTGCGCCGGTGGCGACTGCGAGATCGGCGATGAACGTGTCTTCGGTCTCGCCCGAGCGGTGCGAAATTACCGAGGTGTAGCCGTTGCGGCGGCCCAGGTCGATGGCATCCAGCGTTTCGCTGACCGTGCCGATCTGATTCAGTTTGATCAGAATCGAATTGGCAATTCCCTTCTCGATGCCCTCGCCGAAGATCTCAATATTCGTTACGAAAATATCGTCGCCGACGAGTTGGATTTTTCCGCCCAGTTCTTTGGTTAGATTCTGCCAGCCGTCCCAGTCTTGTTCCGAAAGGCCGTCTTCGAGCGATACGATCGCGGGATAATCTTTCACCCACTTCGCCCAGAATTTCACCATTTCATCGGAACTTTTCGTGGACTTGTCGGACTTCTTGAAGACGTACTTGCCGTCCTGATAGAACTCGCTGGCGGCGGGATCGAGGGCGATGGCGATTTCTTCTCCGGGTTTGTAGCCGGCTTTGGTAATCGCTTCCAGCACCACTTCGACGGCTTCCACATTGGACTTCACCGAAGGGGCGAAGCCGCCTTCGTCGCCGACCGCGGTATTGTAGCCGCGTTTTTTCAGCACGCCCTTGAGCGTGTGGAATACTTCAACTCCCCAGCGCAAAGCTTCTGAAAATGAAGGGGCTCCGACCGGCATGACCATGAATTCCTGGAAGTCGACGTTGCTGTCGGCGTGGGCGCCGCCGTTGAGGATGTTCATCATGGGAGTCGGCAACGTGTTGGCGCCGGCGCCACCGAGATAACGGTAGAGCGGGACGTCGAGGCTCGCCGCCGACGCGCGCGCGGCTGCCATGGACACGGCGAGAATGGCGTTCGCTCCCAGACGGCCTTTGGTCTCGGTGCCATCGAGTGCGATCATTTTGTGATCGAGGCCGCGCTGGTCGAAGGCATCCCAGTTGGCGAGGGCTTCGGCGATTTCACCGTTGACGTTTTCGACTGCTTTGAGCACGCCTTTGCCCTGAAAGCGGTTGGTATCTCCGTCGCGAAGTTCGACGGCTTCATGCTCGCCGGTAGATGCGCCGCTGGGAACGATGGCGCGGCCCATGGAGCCGTCGCCAAGGAACACTTCTGCTTCTACGGTAGGATTGCCGCGTGAGTCCAGAACTTCTCTGGCATGAATGGCTGCGATATTTGACATGATTAGGTCGCTTTCTTTTATGAGCTGCGGGACCAACGATTATATCGGATGGGAGATGGACGCAGATGTGACGGAGGACACAGAGGCTGGCGCTCCACGGCAGACGAGACTGAGATTCCTCCGCGGGCGAAGAAAAGCGCGCGCTGTCGGAATGACAACGCGTCTGGATTGGCGCGGCGCTTTGGCGCGTTCGCGGCTCCTGGCCCTTATCTCTGCTGGTTCCCCGCATGTTCGCGGGTTGTGCGCGGTTTCTGGGTGGACTAGAGTTAGAAGGACTGTATGGGGTTGAAGGAGACGCGATGAAGAAACTGACGATTCTACCCGGCATTCTGCTGCTGGCGGCGACGGCTGCGGCGCAGGCGGTTCCGGCGGGCACGGCCTTGATGGTGAAGCTGGATACGACTTTGGCAACTTTCAGCAATAAGCCCGGCGATCCCTTTCAGGGCAAGCTGAGTCAGCCGGTCATGCTCGGCGGCAGGATTATGATTCCTGCGGGCGCCACCGTCGAAGGTCGTGTGACCAAGGTCAGCGAACCGCGACGCATTGCGGGCAAGCCGAGCATTGGGATTCTGCCGGAAGCTGTCATCTTTCCGAATGGCGAGCGCTATTTTCTGGATGCGACGCTGGTTGATACCAACCTGGGCCGCGGCTCCGACGTGGATACCGAGGGCCGGTTTAAAGGATCAGGTTTTGATAAGAGCGATAAGATCGAGACGGGCGCAGGCACAGCCGGGGGAATGCTGATTGGTGGGTTGGCGGGAGGTCCGCTGGGGCTCGCCATTGGCGGCGCGGTGGCAGCGACCGCCACCACGGCGCACTGGCTGGAAAAACACCGGTCGGCAATTTTGCCCGCGGGAACGGAGTTGACGCTGGAGTTGAATCGCCCGCTGATGGTTTCTGGAGCGGCGGCGAGTGCTCCGTCAAGCGGCGGGCAGTAGGAATTCGGATATCGCCGGCGGATCGTCCAAAATGTTGGCGTGTGTTCGCCGATTGAAGTGTCGACGGCGACAGCAAAGAGCAGGTCCCTCCACCTCGCTTGCTTCGCTGCGCTCCGGTCGGGATGACAGAGTTCTGAGTTCCTTCTGACTAGCCACACTATCCCACGGCGTATAGCAGATCTCCCTCACTCAGCAGTTGCAGCTCAATCCATCCTTCTAACGGCAGCGCATCTACGGGGAGACGGTTCTGCCATAGGCTGAAACGCAGGCGGAGTTTGGTGGCGGCTGCAATGGGCGTTGCGGGCTTGGATTCGCTGGTTTCCGCTCCGGTCACAGCGGCGGCGGGATTCGCCAGCAGCCAGATCAACGGCAACTTGAATTCGAAATTGCGGAGCAGCGCCAGCTTGGCCGCGTCGTCGGGATGAGTGGATGAGCCCAGGACGCGCTCTTCGGCGCCGCCTTCCACCGTCCAGTCGCGGATGCGACCTTGTTGCACAGCGGCCTCGAGGCGCAGGGCGCGCCGCGGCCGGGTTTCGGCTGCCGCCCAGGATTCCAGGTTGACGACGAGTTCAAAGTCGGTTTTCGGGAGGTCTCCATTGAAATCGAGACGTCCGTAGACGTGCGTCGCATCGATCCCCGCATAGACCGAGTCCAGCAGAAACTGCTTGCCATGCATGGATCCGGCGCGATGGTCGGCGGTGTAGATCGCGGAGCCCATCCATTCGAAGTAGCGCACTTTGTCGCCGGTGACGCGGGGATGAATGTAGGCGGTTTGCGGAATAAAAGCCGGGCGCACTTCGACGCCGGTGATGGGCTGCGACAGGTAATCGGGCGGAGTCGCGCCGAGGGCGTGATAGACGTTGGAAAGATGGGTGCGGTAGAGTTCGTCGAAATCGCGGTCGTTGGCTGAGTGATGCTCGGGACCATACCACCAGTTCCAGTCGCTGCCCTCGGCGATCAGGATTTCGTCAAACGCCAGCTTGCGCTGCGCCTCGGTGGCGCGAGCGGCATTCTGGGTGTAGAGGTCTCGGGCGTTATGCAGGTAGTCCCAGGCGCGATTGTCTTCCGGCGCGCCGATCCAGACGTTGAAGTTGGCGTTGATCCACGAACCGGGCACGAGCGAGGTCAGGGGGTTGAAGTTATTGTGGCGGGCGATGGCCTCGGAAATAGTGACGGCCTCCACGCCCTGCTCGTGTTGCAAACCGTCGTAGAAGCGGCGGAGGAATTCGCGTCCGGACCTGGGATAGTATTCCCAGGCATTTTCGCCATCGAGAATGATGGAGACGACGGCGTCGCGGCCTTGCGCCAGCACCGGCCGGGCGGCTTCTTTGATGTTGCCGATCAGGTGGCGCGCGGCGTCGGCTGGCGGCATGCCGGAGTAGACGAAACCGATGAGGTCGGAAATGGTGTGGTCGCGAAACACCAGGTGCATCGCCACTGAACCGTTTTCGTAACGATGAATGTTGTAGAGCTTTTCGGAGAGGTGCGCAGGGAGACGGCCGTTGCCATCGCGGTTGAACGATGCGCCAATGCTGCGTCCGAGGACGCCCTCGTCGGTGGCCATCCACTGGATGCCGAGGCTGTGCGCGATGGCGATCGCTTCTTCGGAGACGCTGCCTTCGGACGGCCACATTCCTGTGGGGCGGATGCCGAAAACTTGTTGATGCAGATCGAGGCCGCGGAGGATTTGTTCTCGCGCGTCTTCGGGATGACGAAACCGGTTCTGCGGAAGCGGCAGGCCGGGTGAAGATACGGCTCCGGCATTGGTATCGCAGACGAGCGGAAGAATGGGATGGTAAAAAGGCGATGTAGAGATTTCTATCGATCCCTTCTGAGCGGCCGCAGTATGGGCGGGCAGAACCTTGCCCAGGAGTTCCCTTTCGCGAGTCATCACAAAAGTCTGGTCGTCGAGCGAATAGTGATGGCCTTTGGTCACGAGTGCGGCAATGTCTTTCTCTTCGAGAAAGAATTCGTCAAACCAGGCGATTTGCGATAAGACTTGAAGATCGGTGAAATCCTGCGGCTGAAAATATCTTTCCGCGCGCTCGGCGGAGTCGCCATGCTCGCGGAAACGCTCCCAGAGCTCGCGGTAACGGGGATAGCGCCCGATCAAATTGATGGGGTTTGCCTGAAAAAGATATTGCAGGGCGAAGCGGCGTTCGCCGAGCGATAAATCTCTGGCTGGCTTTGCGGCCACGCTGAGAAATGGGTCTTGGGCGGTGCCGGCGACGTAGTCCTGAATCTGGACCATCAGCGACGGCACGATGTTGAAATTCTGGTGGACGCTGGGAAACTCGTCGAGCAACTTGACCATGCCGTAATAATCTTTCAAGGCATGGAGACGAACCCAGGGCAGACGGTATTCGCCGGAGACCAGGTCTTTGTAAAAAGGCTGGTGCTGGTGCCAGAGCAGGATGACGCGGAGAGCCGGCATGATTCGAGCAGTCAGTCTAGCATGGCGGGTTTCGCATTAGAGCGGGGTCACGTGCCACTCGAAGCTGCGGAATTCGGCGAGCCTACGGAAGTCTCGCTCGTTCGTCGTAATGACTTTGATGCCAAGGCGTCCGGCGCTCATCGCGATGAGTGCATCGTTGGTCAGACGCCCCCTCCCGATCTGTTCGAAGCCATACTTTGCCGCCAGGCGCGACAACACTCGCCCCGCTTCGGCCCAGTCGCCGAGATTGGGCACTAGAACTCTCTTCGCACGCTCGAAGTCCCGTTCCAGTCGCTCCACGACAGGTCGACCTCGATCGCCCGCACCGGCGTAGAGTTCCGCGAGCACGACCGAGCTCAGCCATACCAGAGAGCCTGAATCCAAGCGACGGATGCCGAGGATTCCATCGTCGCCACTCCGCAGAGCGGCCGCGTAGATGGAAGTATCGAATAGAGCGGGCTGCACTTAATCACCGAACTTCCCGTAGACGTCCTTTATTTCGATACCGCTTCTGACAAACCTCTCATTGGCCTCGCTCACCAGTCGATTCTTCTCGTGTTCGTTGATCGCAAAATCCAGGGCACGCTCGATCGCCTCGGTCTCAGTCCTGGCCTTAAGAACCTTCTGGGCGCGTTTGATTTTTCCGGCGTCCAGTTGAAAGTGCTTGTGCGTGCGATCTCTTGCTGTGGCCATACGATGATCCCCTTTTTCGTTGATGCTTCACTAGCATATCATGGATGTACATATTACGCGATAGTATGTACATGGAAAATGGCATCCCATTCCCGTCAGGGCAGCCCGCTTCCGGTACACTAAAGCCGCAGTCCCGCGCACATCTTGCGCCGCACATGAGTCCCGAATCCAAGACCGCAGTCGCCACGGCGCAGCCTCTTACCGACCGGCTTCTTACTGACCAGGACCTCTACCTCTTCAATGAGGGCAGCCACTACCGGCTGTACGACAAGATGGGGGCGCATCTGGTCACGCAGAAAGGGCAGGCAGGAGCGGTGTTCAGCGTGTGGGCGCCGAATGCCCGGTCGGTGTCGGTGGTGGGAAGCTTTAATTCCTGGAATCCGAAATCGCATCGGCTGGAGCCGCGGGGCTCATCCGGAATCTGGGAAGGTTTCATTGCGGGCGTGACGCAGGGCGCGCTGTACAAGTTTCACATTGAATCGCAGACTGGCGGGTACAGCGTGGATAAGGCCGACCCCGTTGGGATTCTGCACGAGCAGCCGCCGCGCACGGCCTCCGTGGTCTGGGACCTGGCTTACGAGTGGGGCGACCGCGACTGGATGCAGAAGCGCGGCGAGCGCAACTCGCTGCGCGCGCCGCAGGCAATTTACGAAGTGCATCTGGGTTCGTGGATGCGCGTGCCCGAGGAGAACAACCGACCGCTTACCTATCGGGAAACCGCCCCGCGCCTCGCTGATTACGTGCAGCGCATGGGCTTCACGCATGTGGAATTCCTGCCGGTGATGGAGCATCCGTTTTACGGCTCGTGGGGATATCAGACCACGGGTTATTTCGCGCCTACTTCGCGCTACGGCACGCCGCAGGATTTCATGTATCTGGTGGATTATCTGCATCAGCATGGCATTGGAGTGATCCTCGACTGGGTGCCTTCGCACTTCCCTTCCGACGAGCATGGGCTGGCATTTTTTGATGGGACGCACCTTTACGAGCATGCGGATGCGCGGCAGGGATTCCATCCGGACTGGAAGACTTACATTTTTAATTACGGGCGCAGCGAAGTGCGCAGCTTTCTGATGTCGAGCGCCATGTTCTGGCTCGACAAATATCATGCCGACGGCCTGCGCGTAGATGCAGTTGCCTCCATGCTGTATCTGGATTATTCGCGCAAGCAGGGTGAGTGGATTCCGAATAAGTTTGGCGGGCGCGAGAATTTGGACGCCATTGATTTCCTGCGGCGATTCAATCAGGAAGTTTACAAGGAGCATCCCGACGTTCAGACCACGGCGGAGGAGTCTACCTCGTGGCCCATGGTTTCCCGGCCCGTCTACCTCGGCGGGCTCGGCTTCGGTTTGAAATGGGATATGGGCTGGATGCACGACACGCTGGAATATTTCCGCAACGATCCGATTCACCGCAAGTATCACCACAACAAGCTGACCTTCCGCATGCTGTATTCGTTCCACGAAAACTTTGTGCTACCGCTGTCGCATGACGAAGTGGTGCACGGCAAAGGGTCGCTGATCGGCAAGATGCCGGGCGATGAGTGGCAGCGCTTCGCCAACCTGCGTCTGCTGTTTGCCTACATGTATGCGCAGCCGGGCAAGAAGCTGCTGTTCATGGGCTGCGAGTTTGGCCAGGTGCGCGAATGGGGGCACGACACCAGCCTGGAGTGGGATGTATTGCAGTATCCGGTGCATCGCGGCGTGCAGGCCTGGATGGAGCAACTGAACCGGGT
>JBEKDY010000218.1:0-7339 GCA_050014115.1 Candidatus Sulfotelmatobacter sp.
ACTCGCTGCAGGCCACTTTGTCGCGGCGCTGGCAGCGCGGTTACATACAGGCGGCCTACACCTGGTCAAAGAACCTGGACGCGACCTCTACGGGAAATACCGCGAACAATACTGCCTACAATGATGAAACCACGATGAACGCGTCGTATGGCATTTCCGACTTCAATCGTCCGCAGGTTCTCAAAGTCAGCTATCTCTATTCCCTGCCGTTCTTTGACCATGGGAGCGGCGCGGCGCATGCAGCGTTTAGCGGATGGGCGATCAGCGGCGTTACCAGCTTGCAGTCGGGCTTGCCATTTTCGATTCTCGATTCGAATGGCGGCAACGCTTTTCTTGGGGCGGGGACTTCTCCGGTTGGAGCCAGCTTGGCGGCGGGAGCATCCATTTCCCAAGGACTATCTTCGGGCAGCCTTCGGCAGCGGCTGAGCGGATATCTGAACCCTGCGGCATTTACGACCGCGCCACAGTTGTACCCGATGCATTGCGCGACGGACCCGAACTTCTGCACGACGGGGTTCGGGGATCTAGCGCGCAATCTGTATCACGGACCTTTCCAGCAGAATTGGGATTTCTCGCTGATCCGGCACTTCAAGCTTTCGGAGCGGCAGGATTTGCGGTTCACTGCGGACTTCTTCAACCTTTGGAATCATGCGAATTTTGGCGTCCCCCAGGTTACTGATTACGAGCAGTATTTGCTGTGGGCGGGAAACGGGGGCACCGGGACGGACCCGTTCGGAGAGATCGTCAACACGACGGGGACACCGCGGCTGATTCAGTTCTCCCTGCGCTGGGCGTTCTGATCGGCAGCCAAAAATACGGCAGCCGCGAAGCGGATGGTTCGCGGCTGTAATTTTTGCGCGACCTGTGAAAACCTCGAATGCAGCTGTTAGCGCGGCTTCTGGACTGCTTCCAGCAGGGGCCGCAGGGACGAGACGGCCACGCCCAGCGTTCCTCCGGAAAATCCATCCATGTAGGCGGAGTTCACTCCGATCACTTCGCCTTTCGAATCAAATACCGGACCACCGCTACCGCCGTGAGCCGTGGGCGCGTCATAGATGAGCTTGTCGCCAACTACGTCGCCCAGGTGGCCGCAAGTGGCGGATGGGCGGATCAGTGAGAGCGCCGCCAATTCGCTGGCGGCCGTGATGTCGCCGTGGCGATACGCCAGCCGTTCGTAAACTCCAGCCGGGGACTTTGCCACCATGCCAGCGATTCCCATGGGATAGCCGATTACGGTGACCAGTTCTCCCGGAGACGCGGCCGACTTGGCCAGGGGCAGCGCAGGCAGCCCACGCAACGCGGGCGAAATTTCTGCGCGCAAAATGGCCAGATCGGAAGTGGTGGAGACCGGGCCCAGCGTCAAGTTCACTGGAGTGGGCGAGCCGGGAAAAAACACGATTAGACTTTCGAGCGAAGCGCTGGCGCCGCGGTGGATTAAAGTTTCCGCCTCGGAGTCGCCATACCAGGGTTCGGCTACATGACGGTTGGTGGCGATGAGCCCATCGCCCACGAGAAATCCTGTTCCCGAAACTCGCGCCCGCACCGCGGGACGGTGATCGGCGAAGCCCACTTGATACACGCCGTAGATGTAGCCGATCGAGTTGCGATAGCGGTTCAGGACCACGGCAGGCATGGACTGTTCCTGTTCGAGTTCGGCGACCTGCGCGGTAAGTTGATGCACTTGCTGCTGCAGATCGCTCGGCGGCGCGCCCTGGGCCGCCAGTGGCGCGTAGTAATGAAACATGGCGAGCGCGCCCAGAATCAGGGCGGCGGCCAATACTCCCTGCACCATCTGCTGCCAGCTCTCCAAAACGTGATGCGATTCCGGAGAAGCGTGAAGTTCGGGAACCGGCGCTTCGGAAACGCGAGATTCGGGAAGCCGGGGCTCGGAATTCTGCGATTCAGACATGGGGTATGGCAGCCACCTCGGTCGAACTTGGTTTCCAGGACTCAGTTGTTTTTCCGTCTGCAACCCGGACAAATGGTGCAGGCGGAAAACCTGGAGCAGCTATCTTCCCCCGCCCAGCGCGGAGTTACCACGGTACGGAAGGCAATGTACGGGCGATAGCGGAAATTCAGCGGGTGATGAAAATAGGGCGCTTATGTGCAGCGTGGAAAGCAGAACGTGGGCTCAGGCGTGGGAGATGAGTGGGGACGGGCTTCAGTCGCGGGCTTTCGCGCGGTCTTTGACGCGCCGTACAAATTTCAGTCCTGACCAGGTTTCGGTGACGGCGCAGACTTTTACATCGACCAATCCGGCGGCCAGTCCGATTTCGCGGACGCGATTCTCATCGATGTCGGATGCGACGCCGGAGCTTTTCTTTGGCCAGCTGACCGAGAGCATTCCGGCTGGCTGCAGCAGCTTCGCCAGGCGGCGAAATTCACGATTCAATTCGGCTTCTGATTTGGTGAAGATCATGCCGAAGTCGAGCGGGTCTCGATCTTCGTCATCGGTGCCGCTTTTACTTTTGCCGTCGCGCACCATCGTGCAGGCGGCTAATGCTTCGCGCAACTCCATCCGCACTTCGGGCGGGGTGGAGACGAACCGCACGCGGAATCCGGGCTTGAGGCTGAGCTTTTTCGCGAGTGGAGTGCCGGAATATCCGGGCATGAAATGAAGTTCCTTACGGGACTGCATCCGGTGAAACAGACGTCCGAAGCCGAAGTGCCGAGTTCTATTGCGTCGTCGGGGCGTAGTATCCGCGGCGCGAACGCACCCGAAGATTCTTGCGATCGTTGGCCACGATTTCGATGGTGCGATAGTGGCCATCCGCCTTGAAGTCGCTTGGCTTGTAGGAAACCGCGTATTGGCTGCGCAGTTCGTTCTGGATCTCGGCAAAATCGTTGGCCACGTCGCGAATCTGGAAGGGAAAAAACGCCCGCCCTCCGGTGGCGTCGGCGATGCGCTCCAGCACCTTGTCGCCCTGGCCTTTGACTCCGCTGATGTTGGTGCTGATGGTGTAGACGACGGCCTCGGCCCGCTGCGCCATTTCGATCGCCTCTTCGCGGGTTACATGACTCAGGTTGTCCTCGCCGTCGCTCAGCAGGATGATGGCACGCCGCGTCGGAATATCGCGCGACGACTTCAGGAGCTTGTCGCGGCAGGCAAAATAAATGGCGTCGAACATGGCCGTGCCGCCGCCGGGACGCAATTCGCGCACTCCGTGGGCGAGCGCCTCAGTGTTGTCGGTGAAGTCTTGCGTGACCTCGGGCGTGGCGTCAAAACCCACGACGAAGGCGTGGTCATAGCGCAGCCGTATCGCCTGGTTCAGAAACTCAATCGCGGCTTCCTGCTCGAACTTGAAACGATCGCGCACTGAATTGCTGGCATCGATCAACAGACCGACTTGCAACGGCAGGTTGGTCTCGGCACGGAAGCTGCGAATCTGCTCCACGGGGCGATTGTCATCCAAAACCTGAAAGTCACTTTGTTTCAACTCGGTGATCTGCTTGCCGTGTTTGTCGGTCACGGTAAAGACGACGTTCACCTCGTTCGAGCCGATTTTGAACTTGGTGATCTCGTCTTCAACGGGCGTGTCGGAGGGCGGGTCGGCCTTCTGGGGCTCGGTGGTCTGAGCCGGGGCTGGTTGAGTTGCGGGCGGTTGACCGGAGGGCGGCTGGCTGGCTGGCGCTGGCGTTTGGGTCGACGGCGCCGTGGTGGCCGGGCGCGAGGACGGAGTTGGGGGCTGCGGTTGCGGACTTTCGGGCGGGGACGACTGCGCCACGACGCACGAGGCACAGAGCGTAAGCAGCAGAAATCCGGTGATTCGTTTATGTGGAATTAATCTAAGCAGTCCCATCTATTGTCATTATATCTGGCGTTGGAAAGAGCCGCTCGATCTGCGCGGGTTTCAGGCGGCGCCCCGGGCAGCGGTCCAGGCGAGGAAACCAGTCGAGCTTTGCTCGACTGGACAGCCGAGAGCCTGCCCTGAGCGAAGTCGAAGGGGCGGCTGTCCCCACAAAGTGCATTTCGCTCTTCAGGATTCTAACGCTGCTAAAAACTTCACCAGCTCTGGCGGCAATTCACTGTTGAGGGAGATTTTTTCTGCGCTGCGGGGGTGCTGTAATTCCAGTTCGGCGGCGTGCATAAAATTGCGGGTTAGGGAAGGCTCGACCGCCGCGTCTGCCCGTTGGCTGCGTTTCGCAGGAGACTGGCGCGCGATGCGGGGCGCGCCGTAGAGCGTGTCTCCCACCACGGGATGACCGAGCGACTTCATGTGCACGCGAATCTGGTGGGTACGTCCGGTATCGATCTTCACGTCGACGAGCGTGAACTTGCCGAAAGCCGTTTCCAGCCGGCGCGTGACGTGATAGTGGGTGACCGCCTCGCGTCCGCCGGCATGCCGGGTCGTCATACGCGTGCGGTGGACGCGGTCGCGGCTGATGCTTTGCGTAATCGTGCCCTCGTCCCGTTTGACCCAGCCGTGCACCAGCGCGATGTATTTCTTTTTAACTTCGCGGGCCGCAAACTGCACCGCTAATTTGCGATGCGCTTCGTCGTTCTTGGCGACTACGATCAGGCCGCTGGTTTCTTTGTCGAGGCGGTGAACGATTCCGGGGCGGAGTTCGCCTCCGACGGCCGACAAGCTTGCAAAATGATGGAGCAGAGCATTCACCAGCGTGCCGCGATTGTGATCGCTTTCGGTTGGGCCCGCGCCGGCGTGGACCATCATTCCCGCGGGCTTGTTGATGACGGCGAGATCGTCGTCTTCGTAGCGGACGTCGAGTGGGATATCTTCGGCCATCGCCCGCAGCGGCGGACGTTCGGCGCGGCCGAGCACGCTGACAGACTCTCCCCCACGCAGCTTCAGGGAAGCTTTGGCGGGGGCCTGATCGACCAGCACTTTTTCCGCGGCGATCAGTTCCTGCACGCGTGCGCGGCTCACGCCCTCGAGCCGCGAAACCAGGAACTGGTCCAGGCGTTTGCCGGCATGGTCATCGGCGACCACGACTGTGATGGGAAATTCTTCGGACATGCGAGCCAGTGGAAGGATATCGCGGAGAGGAGGTAACCCGCTGCGGAAATGAAATCCTGTCCGCCAATGCGCTCAGAAGTAACGTAGTCGCCTCGGCGCAACTGCCGTAGGATGCAGCCAGATACGGTGAGGGTTATGAGGAATATCTGGCTGTCGGTGGTTGTCGTGGTTACTTGTTCTCGCTTCGGCTGGGCGATCTACGGGCCGTCGCTGACGCGGGCAGACGTTTCGGTGGCCGTGCGTGCATGTGAGGAGGCGAACTTCGCCCATGGTGCCGGGATCGTGCACGCGATGCGGGGCGGTCACCCTGCGGAAATCGAACGGATTATTGGCGATGCGCTGAAGGAATGGAAGGCCACGCCCGCGAATTCCGCGCTTTACGCTGCTAGAGCTTTTTGCATCCATGAGCTTGTGCCGAACCGTCTTCCTGCGGCTGGCCCGGACCCTGCGGCGGAGCGGCAGCCTACCCGCGAGGACCTGGTGGCAGAACGCCAGCCTACCCCCGACGTGAATCGATTTCAGGAGCTGGGGCTCGAGTATTTCTATTACGGCCCTGACGGCGAATGGACTCTCCGCAAGGATCCTATCGATCTCAACGAACTGGCGTTAAAGCATCTGGACTCGCGCTGGGGGCGGCAGGCTTTTCTGATGATGACGCTGCTGGGATGGAGCCAGGGTGCATGCCAGGAAGGACCGGACCAATTCCGGGCAGTCATCAAACACGGAGAAAAGTTTCTTAAGAAATACCCGGGATCGGAAGTATCGAATCGCGTCCGCCTGGAGTTGGCCAACGCCTATGCAACCTGGTGGAATGCTTCCCAAGCGGAGCCGGACGCCTATTCCAATCCGGCAAATTACAAGGCGGGCGCGCCAGAGGCGAAGCGGCGGGCGATCGAACTCTACCGGGAGTACATCAAGGTGCAGAAGACGCCGCGAGCGGATGTGCGCAAGCGGTTGAAGGCTTTGCAGGAAAATCCCAAGGGATCAGACGAGTTCGATTATTTTTGCGAGGACTACGAGGACTAGCGTCCTTGCGAGGCGGATCAGCCCGAGAACGCGGGACATCGCTCCTATCAGTTAGGACACGAGCGGACCCTCAGGGGCTAAAGCCCAGAATTCCTGGGCAGTCTGGTCGGCACGGCTGAAGCCGTACCCTTCCCGGAACTATTCTTGAGACGCCTTTGATGGCTCATGCCCCCGGTCTTAGCAGGCTACCGGGTGGCTTCTGCCGGCTGCGCTTGGAACGTCTTTGAGCCGGGCCTTAGCCACCAGATGAGGCCACCTCCGAGGACAAGGCCGATGGCGATCAACTGCGTGCCTGACATGGCTCCGCCGAACACCGAACCTCGGCCGGGGTCGCCGCGCAGGAATTCGAGGAAGAATCTGGCCACTCCATAAATGAATAAGAACGCGCCGAACACCTGGCCATCGAACTTGCGGCGCTTCAGCAGCCACATGAGAAAGATAAAATTCGCCAGTTCCACGGCCGACTCAAACAGCTGCGTCGGCTCGAGCGGGACATGTAACGGAGTTCCGGTAATCTCGTTCGCCAGGTGATTGGTAAATGTAACGCCCCACCAGTGGTGGGTTTCCTTGCCGTAGCAGCATCCCGCGGCGAAGCAACCCAGGCGGCCGATGGCGTGGCCCAGCGCGAGGCCGGGAGCGAAGGCGTCGCAAATCCTGAGCGCGGGCAAGTGATGGCGGCGGATATACCAGGCGGCCGCGAGGAACGACGCAATCAGGCCGC
Source organism: Candidatus Sulfotelmatobacter sp. (assembly GCA_050014115.1). Classification (GTDB taxonomy): domain Bacteria; phylum Acidobacteriota; class Terriglobia; order Terriglobales; family Acidobacteriaceae; genus Sulfotelmatobacter. Next base: position 6,724 of record JBEKDY010000218.1, read on the forward strand.
CCGAAAAAACTCCTCCCGCCTGCAATGTCGCAACGCTGAAAATCTCTCCGGGATGGGCCGAGTAGTAGCCCCAATCATTGATGACGTAGAGAATCTTCGCGCCGAGAATTCCGCAGAGGACTACGAGGATTCCGAAGTTCCAGACTTTTTCGCCGTCCATGCCCAGGCGTTCGGAATTACGGACGCTCACCCACAGGCCTGCGAGTACTCCGAGCGAGACCAGGAATCCGTAGGTCGGCAGGAAAAACTTTCCGTAATGCAAGAGTTGTGGATACACAGTTGATTGGATGCTGGAAACGTGGGATTCGCTACTTGGTCAGTCTTACCTGGTCAGTCTTACTTGATCAGTCTTACCCTATGAGTCTAGCAGGAATGGGCGGGGATGCTTGACGCTGCTCCTGTTATGGATAGTGTTGGCGGGCAAGAGTGCCCGCCCTACACGATCAAGGTCGAAGTCAAAACCTGGCGGACAAGAGTGTCTACCCTACACTTGGAAACAACAAAGCCGACCCACTGTGCCGTGTGACGGGCCGAGAATGAACCCGTCGGTAGACGTTGGGAACCCGCCGAGACCCTTTAGGCATCTCCGCATGACGGAGCGTCGCACACCGGATCC
>JBEKDY010000219.1:0-12458 GCA_050014115.1 Candidatus Sulfotelmatobacter sp.
TGCGGTGCGTCTTTCCCGTATAAAACAGGATGCGCTCCGTCGTAGTGGTCTTACCGGCATCGATGTGGGCCATGATGCCGATGTTCCTGCAGCGTTCTAATGGGACTGTTCTGGGCACGACGCTCTAACTCTTTCTGGGCTCCGAAATCAGCTGTCAGCTCTCAGCCTTCAGCTCTCAGCTAAAGCTCTTCAACTAAACTTTTGTCATCCTGAGCGGCGTCTTGTGCCGCGAAGGACCTATGCAACTTCTTACCACCTATAATGCGCAAACGCCTTATTCGCTTCCGCCATGCGGTGTACATCTTCTTTCTTCTTGATGGCCGCGCCTTTTCCGTTGGCGGCGTCCAGCAATTCGTTGCTGAGCTTGTCGATCATTCCTTTTTCGCCGCGCGACCGGGCATACGTGATCAGCCAGCGGATGCCAAGCGACGTCCGGCGGTCGGCATTCACTTCCACCGGAACCTGATAATTAGCGCCGCCTACGCGGCGGGTCTTCACTTCGAGCAGCGGCTTGGCGTTTTCCACCGCTTTCTTGAACAGCTTCAGAGCCTCGTCGCCGCCCTTCGACTCCAGGCGCGTCAAGGCTTCATAGAAGATGCCTTCGGCGGTTGAGCGCTTGCCCTGCCACATCATCGAGTTGATGAACTTCGTCACCAGATCCGAGCCGTAGACGGCATCGTTCGGAACGGTCGCTATCGGCTAGTCACTAGCAACTAGCCAACTGCATTACGCTTTCTTCGGGCGCTTCGCTCCGTACTTCGAACGTCCCTGCATGCGGCCGGCGACGCCGACTGCGTCGAGCGTGCCGCGGATCACGTGATAACGCACGCCCGGCAGATCTTTGACGCGGCCCCCGCGGATCAGCACAATCGAGTGCTCCTGCAGGTTGTGGCCGACGCCGGGAATATAAGTGGTCACCTCAATGCCGTTGGTCAGCCGCACGCGCGCCACTTTCCGCAAAGCCGAGTTCGGCTTCTTCGGCGTCTGCGTGTACACGCGGGTGCAAACGCCGCGCTTCTGCGGACATCCCTGCAATGCCGGGCTGGCCGTCTTGTAGCGGGGCCGCTTGCGGCCGTCACGCACCAGTTGATTGAACGTAGGCACTCTTCACCATTCCTTAGCCGCGCACAGCCTCGCTCTCACGCAGGCAGCGCACAGCTTCAATCCTGCTGTTCTAGAACGCGCATCGTGGACATGGCCGGATCATGTCTTTGCAAAACATGCCAACCATTACTTCTCACCGCGCTACTTCGTTAGTCCAAGCTAACGCCGGGGAGATTCTGGATTCCCATTCAGACTTACGCTGCCGACGGTGGCACCCGGCCAAACTCCGGGGGCGCTCCGTTTCGTCAGCCTTCCCCTGCATATCCTTCCATAAAAGGGCGGAAGGCACCGCAGGAGTATTTCAGCGAGGAAAAATCTCCGGACTTACTGACTTACCGTTCAATCCGGAAACGCATTTCTCAAGAGCTCATCCGTGAATTGCGCACACAAAAGCGACAACGCACAGCCAGCCTGGGTGATCTCGCGGAACCCTTTTACTATAGCAAGCGTGTCCGAACATCGTCAACCCGTGTTTTTGCATCCCAGAAACGGGTACCAGAAGCGGAACATTTCCTGCACGATTCTTGAACCGGGAACTGCTGAGGAGACGGAATTCGCTCGCGGCGCTTGCCGATTCCGTGTTCAGCCTCTAGACTACAGGTTTCCCAATTCATTGGGTTTTGCAATTCATTCAGACTTGGCAGTTGGTTGGGGTTCGCAATCGTTTTCGCAGTTCAAGTTCTCGTAATTCAGGTTCTCGCAACTCTGTTTTTCCAATATACAAGAGCGGCTCGTCCCATCGCGTTTCAGCAGATCGCGGCGCGGGGCGAGGAGAAAGGGTTCATGGGCAGGTCGAGGACGGGTCGTCTGGTGTGCGCGGTAGCGTTGTGCGGTGTGAGCGTGGGGTTGCTGCCTGTTCTCGGGGGCTGCGGCAAGCACTCGTCCGCATCCAAGTCTCCCTTCCCGGCGAGGATTACGCTTAACCCAGGGGGCACCACTTCCCTACAACTGGGCAGCACGCTGAAGTTTTCCGCCAGCGCCACAAACAGCGCCAACGCCAGTCTCAACGTGCCGATTACGTTCCAGTCGAACGATACCAGCCTGCTCAACTTCGCTCCGGGCGGAACGGCCTGCGCAGGGGTGTGGAGCACCACTTTCACGGTCTGCGTGCCCGGCGCCTCAGGCGTAGTTCAAGTTACGGCCACGGCGGATGGAGTGGTCAGCTCGCCAACACTCGTGTTCATCCACCCGCCCATCGATAACATCGTGGTAAACCAGGTGCCGCCCAACCCGCCATACACCAACCCGGTGCCGTGTCTTTCGCAGAATCAGACCATCACGCTACAAGCAACCGCTTATAGCCAAGGCATCGACGTTACTTCTTCGGTGGGTCAGTTCAATTTTTCCGCGGTCAGTCCCAGCGTGGTCACCATCACTCCCATCATCACGTCTTCCTATAACGTCGTCACCAATGAAGCCACGGCCAAGGCGGCGGCGCCGGGCTTCACCCAGATTTTCGCCTCGGCCAGCGGCGTGGTCAGCACCCCGTTTCAGCAGTTCAACAATAATGGTCCAGCCTGGAACTTTTTCGAGACCTGTCCGGTGCAGCAGATTGTGCTGCAATTAGGCGCATCTGGTTCTCAAGAAAGCGGCGTTACCACTTTCGTCTCCAGCAAGGGAACGACCCAGACGTTTAACGCGACGGTCTACGACGTTCTCGGAAACCTCATGGAAAACCCGCCTTTGACCTGGAGCTCGACCGAACCCGGCGCCGTCTCCGCGCCTGCAACCTGTACAGGCCTGCTCACCTGCTCCGCGTCTACTGCCGGCCCGGGCGCAGGAATCGTGACCGCTTCCTGCACTCCACCCAGCTGCAATATTGGATACCCGCTGATCCCGGCGAACCTTCCGCCGAGCACGGCCGCGCTCTACACTCCGGTCCCCGTATATGCCGCCACGGCGATTTCCGGCGTGGTCACCGGAACGCCCACCACGACTGGGGTGATCGCTTCCAGTCTGGATTGCACTAACAATTTCGATTGTTCCGTTTCCCTCTACGACGTATCGACTGCCACCAATGTCCCGGGCAATCCCGTGGGCATGCCGACGCCGCCCAATTCTCTGCTCTTCGACGCCGCTGGCGATAAGGCTTATGTGGGAAGCAGTTTTGGCGTGTTTACCATCAACCCGGCCAATATCGGCAGTGCCAGCAACCCCTTCGGCGGGCTTGGAACTTTCACGGGTAAGGTATTGGCAGTTTCGTCCAACGGGCAACTCGCGGTTTTTGCCGACAACGTCCATACGCCGAATCAGGTTTACGTCACCAACTCCGCCAACGCATCTTCTCCCGCCCTCAGCAGTTTTACGATTTCCGGGGCCGTTGCCGCCGCCTTTTCGCCCGATGCCCTGAAAGCCTATATCCTGGCGTGCATCCCCGGCGCCGTGCCCTGCACCCGTTCCACCGGAAATACCCTTTTTGTCTACTCCACGCTGCAGTCCATGCAAACCATTCCATTAACCGCGCCGGCCAGTGCGGTCGTGTTTTCCTCCACTGGAGCCTTCGCCTTCGTTACCGGCGGCAGTACGGCTTCCCAGGTGACGACCTTCAACACCTGTAACAACGAACTCGCCACCAACTCCGCCAGTGACCCGCTGCTCATCACCAACCTGCCCGCGTTGCCGTTGTTTCTGAGCGTGCTGCCGGCTGCGGGCGCTCCGCCCCCGGTGGTTGCCGCGCTGCTCACCCCCGACTTGAATGCCCCGGGACTGGACGTCCTCATCGGTCTCGACAACACCGGCATCGACCTCATTGCCACCGACACAATCATCCCCGGTTTCGGCTATCCGCCAACTCCGACCCCGCCTTGCCCGGCATTCATCGGGGAGGCCGTGAACCCGACGCCCCCTAACGCCCCGTTCCCTCCGCAACACTTTAATTTCGGCGTCGGCACATTTAATCCCATCAGCTTTTTCGTGTCCCCCGACGGCACCAGGGCCTACGTGGTCACCACCAACTTCAGCAGCATTCTGGTTTTCGATTTCAACACCGGATCTCTTAGCGGCAGCATTCCGCTCGCGAACAATGCCATTCCCGTCAGCGCGTCCTTCACCGAGGATGGAACTCTGATCTACGTTGCCGCCAACGATGGCACTCTGCACGAAATAAACACAATATCCGCCACGGACGTGCAGGAAATTTCTTTCCCCGATCTGCCCAACGTGAACAATCCTTTCTGCGGATACGGAGCCACCACGATTGCCTGTACGCTGGATTTGGTGAGTGTGAAGCCGTAGGGGCAGAGGGACGGGGTGATTCAGAAATAAGCGGGCAATATTGGGAGCGGCAAGTCTTGCTGTAATCGGGCCGAATCGGCTATGCAGGTTTTTCCAGCTCCTTGCCGATGCTATCCAGCACGCCATTCAGAAAGTGCACCGATTCCGGCGTGGAAAACTTGCGCGCGATCTCGAGGGCCTCGTTGATCACCACGGCCCGCGGAGTTTCCCGGTAAGCCAGCAACTCCGCCACCGCGGCCCGCAAAAGATTGCGGTCGACGGCAGCCATGCGCTCCATGCGCCAGTGCTCGGCATGGCGCTCGATGAGACCGTCGATTTCTCCCCCGCGGTCGGTGGCCACGCGGAACAGATCGTCGGCAAATCCGCGCACGTCGGCGCTGGTGCCGTCATTCTCGCTCCAGAAAGTGCGGCGCACATGGTCGGCATCCTGCTTCCCCATGTCCGCCTGGAAAAGCATCTGCAACGCCATTTCGCGGGATTTTCTGCGAGTGCCCATAAGAGCGGTCAGCCATCAGCTTTCAGCCGTCAGCTTGAGTTTACTAGAGGATGCAGTCAGAGATGAGGATGATACGCAACGAATGGCAAAGGAAGTTCAGTTCTTGCGTTCGCGAAAATCTGACTTCCGCTTCTTTCTTTTGGTTTTGGTCCTGGTTTTGCTTTTGCTGACAGCTGAGAGCTGATAGCTGATAGCTTCTTTCAGAGCCGCCATCTCCACCGCCGCCAGCGCCGCATCGAATCCCTTATTGCCCATCTTCAATCCGGCGCGATCAATGGCCTGCTCCAGCGTGTCGCAAGTCAGCACCCCGAAGGCATGCGGCACGCCGGTCTCCTGCGCCGACTGTCCAATCCCGCGCGTGACCTCGTTCACGATCACGTCATAGTGCGCCGTATCTCCGCGCAGCAGGCAGCCGAGGCAAATGATCGCGTCATATTTCCCGGTCGGATGGAACTTCGAACGCTCCCGGCACGCGCACGATTTCGATATCTCGCTTTGCCGCTCCACACCGGACCAGACCGTCGTAAGCGCTCTGCAAAAGCCGCTCCGTGATGAAGGCATTAAAGCGTGCGACAACAATGCCGAAACGTTTTCCGGCAGCATTCAATTCCCCCTCCACCGCGCGCAGCTTGGGTTCCGCCACTAGCTCGGCAGAAAGTCTTGAAGCATGATCGTGATTGCGTTTCTTTTCCGTGACTCCGTGCCTCCGTGGCGAGAATTTATGATCCGTGAAGATCCGCGTAAATCCGTGGCCAGAATTTACTTTCCCTTAAACTGCGCTGCCCGTTTTTCCAGAAATGCCGACGTCCCTTCCTTCTTATCCTCCGTGGCGCAGGAAACCGCGAACAGCACAGCCTCCAGATAGAGTCCCTCGGCCAACGTCATCTCCATCCCTTTATTGATGGCCTCCATCGCATACTGCACGGCCAGCGGCGCGTTGGCGATAATCTTGACCGCAATCGCCTCAGCGCGCCGAATCAGATCCGCCGGTGCGGTGACCTCATTCACCAGCCCGATGCGATGCGCTTCCTGCGCCGTGATCATCTCGCCGGTCAGGATGTGCTGCATGGCCAACCCCTTGCCCACCAGCCGCGGCAGCCGCTGCGAGCCGCCGTAGCCAGGAATAATCCCCAGCTTCACTTCCGGCTGCCCCAGCTTCGCGTTCTCGCTAGCCAGGCGCATGGTGCAGGCCATGGCAATCTCGCATCCGCCGCCCAGCGCGAATCCGTTGATGCAAGCAATCACCGGCTTGCCCAGATTCTCAATGAGATTGAGAACGTTCTGCCCGCGATGCGTGTACTCCTTGCCCGTCACCGCATCCTGCTTGGCTAGTTCGCCGATGTCGGCGCCGGCAATGAACGCCTTCTCCCCCCCGCCGGTAAAAATCACAACGCGAATCGCGGAGTCGTTCTTGATGTCATGGAATGCGGCCCGCAGCTCTTCCATGGTGGCCATGTTGAGCGCATTGAGCACCTTCGGCCGGTTGACGGTGACGTAAGCGATCGAGTTTTTCTTTTCGAGAAGAATGTTTTCAAAGCTCATATAAGCGCCCTTCGAAGACGGTCGAGACTAACGCTCCATCCAAAAACGATGATTGGGATTCCTCGGCAGTTTTGGCCAGTTGATCTTTCTAAGAACGATGAAATCGAGGAAGCCGTAAAAGATCACATTCGCCGCAATCGCAATGCGGCCAAAACTACCCAGCCTCTCCAAGAACCCCTCGCCCGAGTGCTATAATTGTATAGCAAGGAGTCATCGATGCTTGCTATTCGCCTTCCCGAGAACATCGAAAAGCGCCTCGACCGCCTCGCCAAGCGCACCGGCCGGACGAAGACATACTACGCCCGCGAGGCCATCCTTCAGCACCTCGACGATCTCGAGGACATCTACTTCGCCGAGAAGGCATTGGCCGATATTCGCGCCGGACGCAGCAAACCAATTCCGCTCGAAAAACTAATGCGGCGTTATGGCCTGGAGCGTTGAGGTATCGCCACTTGCGCGAAAGCAACTCGACAAGCTCGATGCAGTCATCTCGCGCCGAATATTCAAGTTCCTGTCCGAACGAGTCGGCAAACTCGAAGATCCTCACCAGATCGGTGAACAACTACAAGGCAATCTAAGCGAGTTCTGGAGATACCGGGTCGGTGACTACCGCATTATCTGTTCTCTGGAAAACGACCGACTTGTCGTGCTCGTTCTCCGCATCGGCCACCGGCGCGAAATCTACAAGCGCTAAATCGCCTTTCATCCGCTAAAAGCCCGTGGCTAAAGCTTCTGCGCCTTCGGCTTCTCCGGGTCCGCGTAATCATAAAACCCGCGCCCTGACTTCCGCCCGTACCAGCCCGCCATCACCAATCTCTTTAGCAGCGGAGGCGATGCGAACCGCCGCTCCTTGAACTCGTCATACATCACATGCGTGATGTAGTAAGTCGTATCGAGGCCGACAAAATCGAGCAGCGTGAACGGCCCCATGGGATATCCGCATCCCAGCTTCATCGCGTTGTCGATATCCTCAATCGACCCCACGCCTTCTTCATACGCGCGAATGGCATCGAGCAAATACGGCACCAGCAGCCGGTTTACGATGAACCCCGTCTTGTCCGACGTGCGCACCGGAACTTTGCCCAGCTTTTTTCCGAACTCGTAAGCCGTCTCGTAAACATCGTCGGCAGTGGCGATCGTCCGCACGACTTCGACCAGCTTCATAAGCGGCACCGGATTAAAAAAGTGCAGCCCCACAAACCGCTCCGGCCGCTTCACCGAAGTCAACAACTCCGTCACCGAAATCGACGACGTGTTCGACGCAAAGATCGCTTCCTTCTTCACGATGCCATCAATCGACGCATACATCTTCTTCTTCTCGTCGACATTCTCGATGATGGCCTCGATCACAATGTCGCAATCCGCCAGGTCGGATTTGTTGGTCGTGCCTTTCAACCGTGCCCGGATCGCGTCTTTCTGCTGGGCCGTGATCCCGCCCTTCTCGACCGGCCGCTCGGCAAACTTCGTCAACGATTTCTCAATCCCGGCAAACCCCTTATCGAGAAACTTCTGTTCAACTTCCAGCACGGTGACTTCGAATCCCGCAGTCGCGCATACCTGCGCGATGCCGGAGCCCATCAGGCCGCAACCTAGGACGCCAACTTTCTTAATCTCCATAATTGCTTCCTTCATACACAAAATTGCCTTGTCATTCTGAGCGAGGCGAAGAACCTATGCAATCGCCGAGGGCTATGTCCCGCGCGCCTTAAGGCAGACATAACTCCTCAGGCCGATCAGCACCACAATCCCATAGGCGATGGTATTGATTACAAACGTTATTGAATATCCAAGAGGGGACAAACTTGAATTCCAGCCACTCCTCGTCGCCATCATCGCAGGCCAAAAGCCAAGAATCGCCGAATAAAAACCGGCATGCCCCGCGCCAATCATGTCGAGAAATTCTGGGACTACGATCTGCAGCACGAACCCACCACCGAGAGACCAAAGGATCGACCACCGCCAGGTCTTGGTCGGCGGCCAGATTTTCGCGAAGAAACCGCTCATTGAATCTCACCAAGCGCAAAGCTTAACTCATGCTCTCCACCACCATCGCAATCCCCTGCCCGCCGCCGATGCACGCCGACGCCAGCCCGTACTTCTTCTTCCGCCGCCGCAGTTCATACAGCAGCGTAATCACCAGCCGCGTTCCGGTTGCACCCAGCGGATGCCCTAGAGCAATCGCGCCACCATTCACGTTTACTTTTTCGCGGTCTAATCCCAACTCTTTCTCGACGGCGAGATACTGCGCCGCGAACGCCTCGTTCACTTCGATCAAATCGATGTAGTCCAAATTCAACCCGGCCTTCTGCAGCGCGATCTTCGTTGCCGGCACCGGACCGCGCCCCATCACGTTCGGCTCAACCCCGGCAATGCCCCAGCTCACAATTCTTCCCAGCGGTTCCATGTTCCGCTTGCGAACCTCTTCGAGCGACATCACGACGACCGCCGCAGCCCCGTCCACAATGCCGCTGGCGTTGCCCGCCGTCACCGTGCCCGGCTTTCCTGAAGATGGGCCAAACGCCGGCTTCAACTTCGCCAGCCCTTCCATCGTAGTCTGCGGGCGCCGGTGATCATCTTCCGTCAGCGAATCGCCAGTCGGCTCGCCCTTGGAATTGCGCAGCGGCACCGGAACCAACTCTTCCTGGATGCGTCCTTCTTTATAGGCCGCGTCCGCCCGCTGCTGCGAGCGTAGCGCGAACTCATCCTGCGCCAGCCGCGTGATCCCTTGCTGCTCGCCGTAAAGCTCCGCCGTGTTCGCCATGTACAGGCCGCAATAGCTATCGAGCAGCGCCACCATCAGCGAATCTTCCAGCTTGCCCCCGGGAGCCAGCGTAAATCCGTCGCGCCCGCGAATTACAAACGGAGCCTGCGACATCGCCTCCATCCCGCCGGCCAACACAATCTTCGCCTCGTCGGTCTGAATCATCTGCGCCGCCGACACGATCGCCTGCATCCCCGAACCGCACAGCCGGTTGACGGTCAGCGCCGGAGTCTCAATCGGCAGTCCCGCGCGCAACCCCACATGCCGCGCGCCATACAGCGCGTCGCCGGAAGTCTGCTGCGCATTGCCGAACACCGCGTGGTCGAATTCTTTCGCGTCGATCCCAGAGCGCTCGATCGCTCCCCTGGCCGCGATCGCGCCCAATTCCTGCGCAGTAAAATCCTTCAACTTCCCGCAATAGCGGCCAAAGGGCGTGCGCGCCCCGCTGACAATGGCGATGTCTCCCGGCTTCAACATGGATTTTCCTGACGGACCTCTGACCAGAATAGATCAGAGTCACTAAGCCAAACTCGTTAGTTTAGCAGCGGACGAGGAGGTTTGACCATCAGCAGCTAAGAAGTGGAACTGCCTTAATTAGGGTTTCTTGGCTTCTTCTTCCGGCGTTTGGTATTGGCCATTTTCGAACAGACTTCGACCATTCGCTGCGAAGTGCTCAGGAAGCACTCCTTCGTCGGCTCACTTTGGAACTTTTCTACAAATGCGGCGTGCTTCTTGGCGCTGCGTCGCCAACGTCTGCGTTCCTTCTTGTTGAGGCGAAACGGGCTACCCATGAGTGGATTCTAGTCTCGCTCAAACTGATTGTCGTCTTCGCCCCTACGCCACAGCGCCCGCGGCCAGCGCCGCCGACAGCGCCACCACTTTCCCGGGCCCCTGCGCCAAGGACTGTGCCAGCGCGTGTTCCGCGCGGTTGATCACTTCGGTGACGATATCCACGGGATCGTATTCCTGCTTGACCACCGCTTCGGCCAGCCCCGCCGAAAACTGCGCCGGAAGACCTTTTTCCGCCCCGTTCCTGGCCGGGAATCGCACTTCAGAAATGATCTTGCGCAGCTTTTCCACCGCCAGCGTCGCTTCCTTGGTGGCCGTGTCCCCAAGAATAATGGCAACTGTAGTCGTGTCGTAGCGGAAGGCCAGGTCGTTCGAGCGGATGTTCGCCGCAAAGAGCTGCCCAATTTTCCCCAGCACACTCTCGATTTCCGCCTCGCCGTATTCCTTCACCATGGCGGTGCTCCGGCCGAACTGCAAAAGCAGCAGCGAAAGCGGAGCCGAGTTTTGGATCGCGCGCTTGCTCTCCGCCAGCAGCAGATCGATGTAAGACGCCCGCTTCAACAGCCCCGATTTTTCATCGGTCACCGAAAGATTTTTCACCAGCCGCCGCAGCCCGGCGTTGTTCAGCGCAATCACCATCTGGTCCGCCACGGTTTTCAACACAACGACGTCAGACGGCTGCCAAACCCGCGGCCTGGTGTGCATCAGCAGCAACACGCCTACTGGCTCTTCGCCGTCGGTCAAAGGAATCGACAGAAGCGAAGCCGCGCCGAGTTCGGTAATCCACTTCTGCGCCGTTTGCAGCTGAGGCGCTTTCGCCGCATCCGGAGCGATCAGCGCATCCGGTCCCGGAGCCGATTCCTGAATGCAGACAATCAGCTTGGCCAGCGTCGAAAGGCTCGCGGCCTTGTGTCCCTCGGCGCAGAACTCTTCCAGCGCGGTCGGCGGCAGGCCGGGCTTGGCCATCGCCACCACACAGCGCGTCGTTTCCCAGTGACTTCCAATTTCCTTCACCGCCGTTGTAAGCACAGCTTTCGCCGTTCCCTGGTGATACAGCTTGCGCGTAATTTCGGCCACGCGCGTAAAGCTGCGAACATCGGCCGCCGGATCTGCAACGGGCGCAGCAGGTGCAGCCGCAGGCGTGATGCCCGGCACCGGCGCCGGAGCTGGCGGCAACGGCGCCGACCCCGCATAGCGCGGCGTGATCCCCGCGGCCAGGTACAGCCGCTGCAAGTCTTCGTTGCGTTCTTCTTCGCGCGGAAACATTTCCTGAATGCGTTGCAATCGCTCCACCGCCTTGTTGCGCATGCCGTACTGCACAAGAATTTCCGCCTGCAACATCAAATCCTGCAGCGTGGAAGCCCCCAGCGTTGGCGCTTCCTGATGTGACGGTTCCTCGGGCGCCTTGGTCATCGGCGAAAAGCGCGACGCAATCAGCTTGAAGCGGGCGTCGTCTATTTTTCCCTTCAGCATGTCCAGCCGCTTCAAGTGCCCGGCTTCATACGGATCCACTTCCGCCGAGCGGTCCAGGCATTCCGCAGCCTTGGAATACTCGCCGGTGCTGCAGTAGAGATCAAACAGCTTCAGCAGTGTCAGGCAATATTCATTTTCGCGGTTCGACGCGTTATAAAGTTCGCTGAGAAACTCCAGCATCTGCGACGACGCGCGGTGCCCCGCCGTGATGTCCTGCATGATGGCGATGAACTGCCGCCGCTCGCCCCGCCGCCGCTGGAACTGTTCCAGTTTCCGCGCCAGCGCCACCGCCGCATCGTCCTGGTTGACGTCGAGAAATTGTCCAATCAGCGCGATCACCTGCTGCACCCGCGCCGGATTCTTTTCAAACATCTGCCAGACCATCGGCTCGGCCTCGGCGAATCGTCCCGCCGCGACCAAAGCTTCGGTATAAACATCCCGCAACTCAGGAGTGGTCTGGCCCGAGTTGACCTGAGGCTCGAGGATAAAAATCGCCGCGCCCGCCTGCCCCTGCGCCAGTTGGCTTTTCCCGTAAGCCAGCGCGATTCCCTGGTCGGAAGAATCTTCCTGATAGGCGCGTTCGTACCACGCCGAACTCTCTTCTCCGCTCTCCGCCGCCAGTTGCGCCACGCGATGGAACGCCGCCGCCGCCACTTTCCGGTTTCCCAGTTCCGACGAAAGCTCGGCAAAACGCTGGAAATTCGCCATAGTCTGCTCCAGCGCCACCACCCGCTCCAGCAATGTAGCCGCGTCTTTCTTATTGTCCAGCTTCATCAGATCGGCGAAAGCAGCTTCATAGGTCACAACCGCGAGCTTGCGGTTTGAACCCTCCAGCAGCTGTCCAAAACGATATTTCTGCTGCCAGGTCGGGCTCCCGTGCCGGGCCAGTTTCTTGTAGGTGAGGCTGGCGCGGGTGGCGTCGCCGGCGGAAACCTGCCGCTCAAACAAGTCTCCCAGCAGCTGCACCGCTTCCTTATTCCGGCTCAGCGACAGGCACAAATCGGCCGACAATTGCCGCACCACATCGTTTTCCGGATCGTCTTTCAGGACCAGCAGATA
>JBEKDY010000220.1:0-7321 GCA_050014115.1 Candidatus Sulfotelmatobacter sp.
GACATTGAAGGCCGGATCATCCTCGATCTGGAGCCGCAGACCGCCGTGCGCGTGGCCAGCCACTATGCGGGTGCGGAGCTCCCTGAGTCCGACTCTCTGGTGAAGGAAACCATCTTCGAACTCGCCAACCAGGTCGTCGGCAACGCCGTCTGCGCCCTGAACGATCAGGGATTCCATTTCCGCGTCCATCCCCCCATGCTGGTCACCGCCGCCGAAGGCGAAAAAACCAGCGAAGACGTAGAAGCGCTCGTCATCTGCTTCGAAACTGCCAAGGGTTCCGTGTTCATGAATGTAGCCCTGCGCCACAACAAAGGCCGCATGGCCGATCACGCGGCCGTGGGGGCTGCGCGTCAGCAGTAGCAAGTCATCAGTCGCCAGTCACCGCAGAATGGCGGTCCCTTAGGGCCGCGACCACTCCGCAGCCCACGTGCCGTCTAAGCCCCTCGCCTCCTTCCCGGACTCTCTTGGCGAAGCTCGGTTTCCCCTTCCAGCCCTACGCCCGACCTGGCAGCTCAAAGAGTGCAATGGCCTGGTTACGTGGTCTTGCGCGATCACTTTGCCTTACTGACCTGCTCCCAAAGCTTACCAACGAGTTCATTGTATGCCGCGTTTTTTGCCTGCTGTCGCTTCCTCCACTCCTCCTTCGTGCTGGTGTCGTAAGGCGGGAGCTTGAATTTGGGATTGGACTGGATTTCGAGTACTGCCAACGTCTGAACCATCCTTGCAGTTGCCGGGTGCTGCGAATCTTGAATTGCCGCTCGTAGCTCTTCAATGGCGATTGCACGGTGCGCTGACCCAATCAGTCCAGCCTGGCAATCCCAAGAGTTCGTGAGCCACAACTGTCGCACTAGCTCACGGGTTGCGGCTTCAGAGCCGAGGAAACGCAAGGCTCGGGCTTCGCTGTTTACTACCTCGAAGCCAGGTGGCTTCAAAGGAGTCTTCATTTGTTTGGCGTCGATCGTCGCTAATATCTGGGCCAACTGGCCAGCCTGCCATTCCGCTGTCGCGGCGACAACTTGGAACGTAACGCAATTGGAGACCACAAAGAGGGGACGTGCGCCAACTCCTGACGAGGTTAAGCCACTCGCGTAAATTCGATCGCTGGCTACTCGTAGCGTATAGCTGCCGGGAGGCAGCACCTTCCATTCGTTTAGCTCTTCCTTGACTACGTAGGGTTCAAGACTCAGCGGGAGGAACCCAGAACTAAGACCGCCACCGACAAAGCCGGACCAGATTCCAGAGCCGAAATAGTCAACCAAAGGATCACGACCGGTATCGGGAGCGACGCAGAACGTTTCCAGATTCAGACGGCCACTGCGGTCATAGGTGCTCGAGTCGACTGTGTATTTGCCTTTCGAGGCCGACGTGAAGGCTAGGCTCAGTGGGATGATCTCCCCTTCACGGTAAATGGTTTTACTGTCTGTGAGCGTCAATCTCAGGGTTACGTCGCTGGCGACGGATTCATACTGGCCTCGTCCCTTAACGATTGGCTGCGAAGTTTCGCCATTGAGTCCTTGCGTCTCCACGATGCAGGGAGAGAACTCCGATTGTGCCGTCGCCGCGTGTACAAGACAGCAGCCAAGAAGGACGGCACAGCAACAATAACCACTTAGCGTGTTCGACATGCTCACGACTCCGGCGAATCACCTCACCAGGGACCCCGGCGAAGGGTCTCGGTGTCGATGTGCAATGATGCCAGCGCGGCATAACGGTTGCAACATCGCGATTGCACTCATTTTGATGCATCGCGGGAATTTGGGTTCACGCACTGATTCCGATTCGTCGTTGCATATTGATCTTCTGCGCCCTGTTTTTCCGCTTCGCCTTTTTTTCGTTCCTGATTTTCCTGCTTCGGTCAAGTCTACTTTGGTGGACTTTTAGGGTCGTTTACGTCTACTAAAGTAGGTACGTTTCCCACAGCCTAAGCCGTTGATTCTCCGTCGGCGGATGATTTTTTCAACGACTTAGCGGGGAAAATTCCGGACTTTTCCACAGTGTTCCTACAGGAACACTTCGTTCATTCCGCGGCTTTCTATGCACCCAATGGCAACCGCGGCCCTGACGAGCCGTCGTCAAAATCGTCCGCGGCATCGGCAATCCTTCTGAGTTCCGGATACTTCTGGATCAACGTCGGCGGAGCGAGCACGCGCTTGCCCGTGATCATCGCTTTCAACTCCAGCGCGTTCACTCCGGCTTTGCTTTCGAAGTGGTTGTTGGTGATCACGTAGGTGGTCTGCGCTTTTTCCGCGACGTTTTCGATTCTTTCTTTCCAGCCTTCCAGTTCCCTTTCTTTGTAGAGATAGTTGTAGCGGTCGTTGCGATTGTCGGAGTCGAACCATTCGCTGTAGTTGCGGCCGTGCAGTCGGACATACGCAATCGAAGCCGTCACATGTTCGGTGGGCGCGAGCGAGAGTCCAAGCACCGGCTGGTCGATGTTGCAGAAGGCGACGTTCTGCTGCGCAAACGCGGTCAGGGTCTCGGGATTATTCCAACTGGAGTGGCGAACCTCGACCACGCGTGGATATTCGATGAACTGGCGCAGCAGGCGGTCGAGATATTCGCGGTTGAGCCCCGTATTTTTGAACGACACGGGAAACTGGATGAGCAGCGCACCCAGCCGCCCTTCGTTGGCGATAGCATCAAGGCCTTCGCGGGTGCGGATTTCATCGTCGTCGGTGGGGCGGATCGTGGCTGCGGAAGTGGGCTCCATCACCGCGATGGGCGAGTGCGTGAAAGCGCGAAACAGTTTCGCCGTGAACAAAAATCGCGGATTCACCGCCGCAACTTTGCGGCACCACAGCTTGGCCAGCTCCGGCTTGAGCGGTCCGTAAAATGACGTATTGATTTCAGTGGTGTCAAAAAAGCGCGCCAGATATTCCAGCGCATGCTGCTTGCGGCGCTGCATGCCTGAGGGATAGAAGACGCCGTCCCAGTCTTTGTAAGACCAGCCAGCCGTGCCGATGCGGACATCGTGAGCCGGGACTTGTTTTGACGAGACTGTGGCCGCAGGTTCCATAGGAAACCGCAGACGGAGGGCAAAGGCAGATTAGCACAGGATTAGAAGATCACGATTCCTGCGGCGCCGGCTGCACGTCCACTTCATCCCAGATTCTGGTGCCATGAGTCTCGCGCAGCGCGATGCTGCCCACCACGACAGTCAATCCGGCGACGGCCATCGGATAGTAAAGTCCCGCATAGATATTCCCGGTGGCGGCGCAGATGGAGAGGCCGATCAGCGGCAGCATTCCTCCGAAGATGCCGTTGCCGATGTGGTAGGGCAACGACAGCGAGGTGTAACGCACCTTCGCGGGAAAAGCTTCCACGAGATATGCTGCGACCGGGCCGTAAACCATGCCGAAAAAAATGACCTGCAAAAAAACCATCAGAATCAGTTTGCCGGTGTCGGGATGCGGCGCCTCCGGCGCGGCCACCAGAGCACCGCTGGCGTCCTGCGACATGGGCGTGAGGTTGATCGCTCCAGTCGCGCGATTGCGCGTGGATTGCACGGTGACCACGTTGTTGCCCGCGGCGCTCTGCATGGCGTGGTAAATCGGAATGTCGGTAAGCGTGGCCAGCAGGCAACCGGCCAGCATGATCTTCTTACGTCCGATCTTGTCGGAGAGCGCTCCGAAAATCACGAGCGTAGGCATGCCCAAGGACAGCCCAGCCGCCATCACGATGTTCGCGGTGTGCAGGTTCACTTTCAGAATCGTCTGCAGATAAAACAGAGCGTAGAACTCTGCCGTGTAGGCCACCACGCCCTGTCCTGCCGTCAGTCCGAAAAGGCAAATCAACACCTGCTTCAGGTTCGGCCACTTGGTGAATGCATCTTTCAGCGGCTGGGTCGATGCTTTGCCGCTGGCCTTGAGGTACACAAAAATCGGCGACTCGCGCAACTTCAGCCGGATGTAAAGCGAGATGCCTACCAGGAAAAACGAAACCAGAAATGGAATGCGCCATCCCCAGGCGTTGAAGGCTTCGCCCGGCATAGCCGATTGCGTGACCAGAATGACCAGCAGCGAAATAAGAAATCCCAGAATCGCGGTGACTTGAATAAAACTGGTGTAGAAGCCGCGGCGCTGGTCGGAAACATGCTCCGCCACGTAGACGGCCGCGCCTCCATACTCGCCGCCGAGAGCCAGGCCCTGCAGAACGCGAACCACAATCAACGCGATTGGCGAAAACCAACCTGCGGTCGCATATGTGGGAAGCAGTCCGATGGAAAAAGTAGCGCCGCCCATGATGATGAGCGTCGCCAGAAACGCATACTTGCGACCGACGAGATCGCCGATGCGGCCGAAGAATAATGCTCCGAACGGGCGGACCGCGAACCCCACCGCAAACGTTGCGAGATAGGCGACCAGGGCAAAAGTGTCATTATTTGGCGGATAAAATTTGAGCGAGAGAACCGTGGCCAGGCTGCCGAAAATAAAAAAGTCGTACCACTCGATCATGGTGCCGAGCGAGGAAGCGACGATCACCAGCGGCAGGCTGCTGTGCTGCGGCTGGCCGGTTATCGGTTTGGTTGCGACGTTGCTCATTGTGCCGTTGTTTTTGCACCCGCTCGTGGCTGGGCCGACATTGTAACTCGAAGTTCGCGAAACAGACTGGAGCATGAGACGGTCCCAGGGTGAGGAGGGCTTAGACATCGGTATCGTTATGCTGTACGTAACGCATACTTTTGACTATAATGAGATGTGATCCTCGGTTACCGCGACCAGCGGACCAGAGACTTTGCAAGGGGCAAGCGGGTGAAGGCGTTCTCTGGCATCGAACGCTCCGCGCGTCTAAAGCTGGATCGTTTAGAAGCGGCGGTCACCCTTCGGGACTTGGCCGTGTTGCCGGGGAACAGGTTCGAAACGTTAAAGGGAGATCGCAAGGGACAATACAGCGTCCGCATCAATGACCAGTGGCGGATTTGCTTCGACTGGACGGAAGGCGCGCCCGGCCCGTCGAACGTGGAGATCGTTGATTACCATTAGGAGGGCCTCATGGCAGTGACTGCAATTCACCCCGGGGAACATTTGGCCGCAGAGCTTGACGAGTTGGAAATGAGCGCCGCGGAACTGGCGCGGCGATTGAATGTTCCCACGAACCGGATCACTGAAATCCTCAACGGGCGGCGTGCCATCACCGGCGATACGGCGCTGCGCCTAGCTCATTTCTTTGACACGACGGCGGAATTCTGGCTGAATCTGCAGAGCCTGTATGAAATCCGGATGGCGCGGCAGAAGGCAGGGAAGTCCATTCGGGTATTGCCCACCCTGAAACGCTTGGAACATGTGCGCGCCTAAATCCGTTGCCCATTACTCCAGCGACAACACGACCCAGTAAACTCCGGTGGGGTAGGTGTCGGTGCGGGCATAGCAGGCGCCCACAGAGAAGCTGCGCAGGTTGCGGCTGGCGATGGCACGCTCAGAACCGGTTGGCAGAGTTTCGGGATGCAGGCTGGTGAAGGTGAGCACGATGTAACGTTCAGAAAGCTGATGAACCGCAGGGGTTGCAAGTTTGTCGGCGTGGGCCATGGAACAGGCTGTGTCGTCGGCCGATGCCAGATCGTGACGCGGAAGGTCGGCCGCGTTTGCGTTGCGGCGCGCATGCTGCACGCTGGCGGCGATGCGGTCTTTTACTTCAGGCAACGAATAGTTGGGGAGGGCGTGGCCGAAATCCTGCACGACGTAGAGGCGGTCTCCGCTGCGGATTACGCCCATCCCGATGACGTTGTAATTCGGGTTGAGCAGGTTGGCGCGATGCGGAGGAGAGAGCATGAGGTGCTGCTCGGCCTGCGCGGGATCCATGTCGAGCGCGACGTTTTCGCCTTCCTGATCGAGTTGCAGCTGAGTCGCCGCCGCCAGGCGCTGCGACAGGGAGGGCTCGCCATCAAATTGGTGCGAGAGCTGGCGAGCTTCGAGCATGGCCTGGGCATGCACGCGGGCAGCGTGAGAAAGCCCGGAATCCATAGTCAGAGGGGGCGCGCCGGCCTGTTGCCGCGAGCGGTTGGCTAACTCCAGAATCTGCTGCTCGGCGTGCGAATCGAATTCCACGCTACGAAACGGAATGTCGGGAGAAGCGGCCGCCACGGGTTTTAGCGTGGCTTTGCTTCCGGTCTGGGCGGCGGGGTCTGGGACTTCACCCGTGGATACTGCTCCGACACCTGAGTGGACGGCCAAAGGGGCGGCGCCTATCCCGAGCCCGACTGTCCCGAGAACGAATACCAACAAAGGTTTGAAGGTCACACTCATCAGGCTTTGGTTCCCGATTCATACGGCTCGGTTGCCGTTTTGGAGCGCCTATCCGGACCCTGGGAGGGCCTCGCTGAACGCTGAAACTTGCTGCTGGTGCTAGGCTAGAGGCGGGAGTGGGGGCTGAGAAGTTAACGCAAGTCTATGGGTCTAGCGACCAGTATCGGCATTGGACTGTTGTTCGGAGCGCTGCTGGCATGGCTGGCACTGCGCTCGCGGACCGCGGCGCTGAGCGCTCGTTTGTCGTTGATGGAGAAGGAATTAGCGGCTGGGAAGGCCGATTTCAAGCGCCTTCAGGAAGCCCACGAACTGCTGGTGGCGAGCAAAGCCAGGCTGGAAACGGCGCTGGAGTCGGAACGGAAGACCAGCAACGAAAAGATCGAATTAGTGACCCAGGCCAGCGAAGATCTGCGCAACGCCTTCAAGGCCATGGCTTCCGACGCGCTTAACAGCAACAATCGCGCTTTTCTTGAGATTGCTCAAGAGACCCTGAAGCGCTTCCAGAGCGACGCCAAAGGCGACCTCGATGCGCGGCAGAAAGCGGTCGCGGACCTGGTCACTCCGGTGCGCGAGTCGCTGGGCAAAGTCGACGCGCAGATTCAGCAGATGGAAATCGCGCGGGGCGAGGCCTATGGCGACCTCAAGGCCCAGGTGCAGTCGCTGATCGTTACGCAGAAAGAATTGCATTCACAAACTGGCAACCTGGTGAAGGCGTTGCGCACTCCCAATGTGCGCGGGCGCTGGGGAGAAATCCAGTTGCGCCGCGTGGTGGAGATTGCGGGCATGCTTTCTTATTGTGATTTCTCCGAGCAGGAAACGGTGACCACTGACACGGGGAGAATCCGGCCGGACTTGATCGTGAATCTGCCGGGCGGCAAGAAAGTTGTGGTCGACGCGAAAACGCCGTTGCAGGCCTTTCTGGATGCGTTCGAAACTACGGACGAGGACACGCGACGCGCTTGCCTGGCCAATCATGCCCGGCAGGTGCGCGACCACATTGAGACGCTGAGTGACAAGCGATACTGGGCGCAGTTTGAGTCCACGCCGGAATTTGTGGTGATGTTTCTACCGGGCGAAAC
>JBEKDY010000221.1:0-7311 GCA_050014115.1 Candidatus Sulfotelmatobacter sp.
TTTTTACCACGAAGGACGCAAAGGTACACGAAGGAAACCCTATGGCCCCGAGAGGTTGCCGATGACTCACGGCTTTTGGATGAGGCTTGGTGCTTTTACGACGGGAAATCCCAGCCTTCTTCCCGCATTTTCTTGTTGCTCCAGTGCTGGAGCTGCTCGAAGATGGCGGGCTCGATGACGGCGAAGCGGATGCCGACGCGCTTTTCGTCGCCGATCCACATGAGGCGGGCTTTGGCCTCGAAGTGAATGTCGCTTTCGGGCAGAATGAAGCTCACGTCCAGTAGACCGGAGAAGCGCAACGGTTCGGTGAGGCCGTCGAGGCCCATGCCTCCGGTGCTGAGGTTCACGCCCTGGACGGAGATTTCCTCGCCTTTGGCGTTTCTTACCGTGACGGGAATCTGGACGCGTGCGCGGAAGAATTTTTGTTGTTCGTTGCTGATGGAAGCGAGCGGGGGCGTGCCACTGCCTTGTGCGAAGTTGATGTTGTACTCCTTCAGCTTGCGGCTGAGCGTGCGGCGGGAAATGCCGAGTTGTTCGGCGGCGAGAGCGCGCTGGCCGCCGGTGCGCTCCAGTGCCTTGATGATCATTTGCTCTTCCATGCTCTCGAGATTGCCGGCGGGCATGGATGCGGTTTGGCGAAGAGCCGTGGGCTCTCCGGAAATGGCTGCGGTCACTTTGGCGAAGTCGACTTCCGAGGCGGAAGATTCCATGGCAACCTTGGCGACGAGATTGCGAAGCTCGCGAATGTTGCCGGGCCAGGGATGCGAGAGCAGAGCTGAGATGGCTTCGCTCGAGAAGTTCTTGCCGGGCGCCTTGAGGCGCAGGAAATGTTCGGCGAGCGCGACGATGTCCTCGGGACGCTCGCGCAGCGGCGGCACGCGGAGTTGCAACTGGCCCAGGCGATGGAAAAGATCTTTGCGGAAGCGTCCGTCGCGGACGGCGCTCTCGAGATCCTGGTTGGTGGCGGCGACGATGCGCACATCGACTTTTATTTTGCGATGTCCGCCGAGGCGGTAGAAGGGCTGGCCGTCGAGTACGCGCAGCAGCTTGACTTGCGTCTGCAACTGCAATTCGCCGATTTCGTCGAGGAAGAGCGTGCCGCGGTCGGCGAGTTCAAACAGGCCGGGCTTGGAAGAGTCGGCGCCGCTGAAAGCTCCTTTTTCATATCCGAAGAGTTCGCTCTCCACCAGATTTTCCGGAAGCGCCGCGCAGTTGATGTCGATCCAGGGGCGGCTGCGGCGATGCGACGATTCGTGGACGCTGCGGGCGATCAGTTCCTTGCCGGTTCCGGTTTCGCCGGTGACCAAAACAGTTTCGGTATGGCCGGCGATGCGATCGACCATTGTCATGAACTTGTGCATCACGGGGCTGGCGAGGATGAATTGAACGCCGTCGACTTCGCGGGAAGTCAGCGCGGAATGCTCAGGCGCGGCGGGCAGGTTGCCGTTATTCCCGGGCGGTGCCGGAGCGGGGTTAGACGCATCTGCGTCGACCGCTACAAAGCCGGCCAGTCCGACCGGGACCGAACCTCCGTCGCGCATCAGGCTCAGCGACAGGCGGACGCCGAAACTCTTGCCGGAGTTCGTACCCGGTTTCGGATGGGCCAGCAGTTGGGCGTGATAGTGTCCCTGGTCCGAAACGGTGGCCGCGATGGCGGAATTGTTCAGCCGACCGAGGGTTTCGGCCTTTGTCTGGCCTTCGCTCGAGGCGTGGCCTTCGAGTGAAAAGAGCAGATCGAAAGTTTTTCCGCGAAGTTCTTCGGGCGCATATCCAAAGAGCTGAGTGAAGGTCTGATCGCAGGCAGTGAAATTTCCGCGGAGATCGCAGGAGAACATCGCCATGCGGCCATGAAATGTGCCGTTTCCGCTGTTCCCATGGTTCGATTCGCCCAGACTGGACGTTTCGGTGTGATCATCATTGGCACCGCGCAGACCGTTTCCCGGCGCAGGGCGAACGTCCGAATTTTGTTTCGAGGGCGGCATCCAGTGGCGTTTGCGCGGATGATCTGGGGAGGATCTCAGCGATGATCCTAAGAATGATCTTAATTAAGAATGATCTTAGGAGCTCGGGATGATCTTGGCACAGGCTGGAGGAATCACAGGAGAACCGTGAGCACTGGAGAGTAACGAAAGTAACCAGTTCCGCAAGGCGTGACCAGGACGCTTGGAGACAGCGCGAGACCGAGGGCAAGGTTGGCCGTTCAGATAGCCGTCAAGTAACCAAAAAACCGTCAACAAGTTACCTTTGTAACCTTCTGAAGACCTAATGATTGCTCTACGATCCAGGCAAGGCCCATAAGGGGAAAGCTGTGCACGAATGGGCCGAGTGCAGTTAAGTGGCTGGCACCATACATTCTTGCGTCTTCGCGGGAAAAGTGCGAAGCGTTTCCGGCTGAAAAGCCGCGGTCGTACAGGTGTTGCAGCGATGGAAGAGTTGTCCCTACGGACGAAAAGTTTTGTCGGCCTCACGGCTCTCTCGGGAACCGCGGTGCTGGTCTACTCTTTGTGGCACTGGCAGTCGGCGGACCTGACTCGATTCATTTGTTATCTGGCGGTGGCGCTGCTGGCCTCGGTGTTGAAGGTGCAGTTGCCGGGGATCGACGGGACCATGTCGGTGAATTTCCTCTTCATCCTCATGGGCGTGATGGAGTTGAGCCTCGCCGAAACCCTGGTGATCGGATGCGCAGCGACTCTGCTGCAGAGCATTTGGCACCTGGGGAAGAGGCTGGATCCGGTCAAGGTAATTTTCAACGTTGGCATGATGACCAATGCCAGCGCGCTGACTTATGTGAGCTATCACTGGCTGGCATTCAGGGGCGGAGGCAACAAGCCGATCCTGTTGATGGTAGCCGCGCTGATTTTTTTCTTCGCTAACACTCTTCCGATTTCTGTTGTCATCGCTCTTACCGAAGGCAAATCCTCCCGGAGGGTATGGGCGGAGTGCTATTTCTGGTCGTTTCCCTACTACCTGGTAGGCGCGGCCGCGGTGGGGCTGGTGGGAGTAGTGAACCGGCAGGCGGGGTGGGCAACGTCACTGTTGGTGTTGCCGCTGATCTACTGGGTGTACCGGTCGTATCGACTTTATCTGGGACGACTGGAAGCAGAGAAGGAGCGCGTGGAAGTTGAAAAGCGGCACGTGGAAGAAATCGCGTCGCTGAACATGCGCACCATCGAGGCGCTGGCCCTGGCGATTGAAGCCAAGGATCACACGACGCACACGCATCTTCACCGGGTGCGAACCTACGCGGTGGAGATTGCGAAAGAACTGAATCTCTCGAGCGACGAAACCGAAGCGTTGCGTGCGGCGGCGCTGCTGCACGACATTGGAAAACTCGCGGTCCCTGAGCAGATCATCAGCAAGCCGGGGCGATTGACGCCGGAAGAATTCGAAAAGATGAAGGTGCATCCGCTGGTGGGAGCGGAAATTCTGGAGCGCGTGGCGTTTCCTTATGCAGTGGCTCCGATTGTGCGGTCGCACCACGAACGCTGGGACGGATCGGGATATCCCGATGGACTGCGCAGGGAAGAAATTCCGATCGGAGCGCGAATTCTGGCGGCTGTGGATTGCCTGGATGCGTTGGCCTCGCACCGGCAGTACCGTCCGGCGCTGCCGCTGATCGACGCGATGGCCGGAGTGAGGGAACGTGCGGGCACATGGTTTGATCCGCGCGTGGTGGAAATTTTGGACCGGCGTTTCGTGGAACTCGAGCACCTGGCCCAGATCGAGGAGAAAGCCGGGACCCTGACGGGTCTTTCGAAGACGGCGCGGGTGAGGCGCGGAGCCGCTCCGGCCGCGGGGTTTGAGAAGGGCCCCGAGCCTACGACGATCGGGCAGGCCGACAATACAGACTTCCTGACTTCGATTGCGTCGGCGCGGCAGGAAGCGCAGACCATGTTCGAGCTGAGCCAGGATTTGGGCGTGTCGCTCAGCTTGAGCGAAACACTTTCACTGCTCTCGATGCGGCTGCGTCGGCTGATTCCTTACGATTCCATCGCGGTGTTTGTGAACCGCAACGGATGGCTGCTGCCGGAATTGGTGAGTGGCGAAAATTTTCGCATGCTCTCGTCGCTGAAAATTCGTGTGGGCGAGGGATTGTGCGGATGGGTGGCGGAAAATTGCAAACCCATCGTAAATGGCAATCCGCAGGTGGAAGCCGGATACGTCGTCGATCAGGAGAAGCACACCACACTGCAATCGGCGTTGGCGGTTCCGCTCGAAGGCCTGAACGACGTGGTCGGAGTGCTGGCGATGTACCATGCCAACCGCGATGCGTTCACCCCGGACCATTTGAGAATTCTGCTCGCAGTGGCATCGAAGGTGGCGCTCTCGGTAGAAAATACTCTGAAGTATCAGCAGGCTGAGAGTTCCGCGACCACGGACTATCTGACTGGGCTACCGAACGCGCGGTCGTTGTTCATGCACCTGGCGCAGGAGCTGGCGCGGTGCCGGCGCAACAAGGCTGCCCTAGCGGTGCTGGTGTGCGACGTGGACGGCTTCAAGCAGATCAACGATTCCTTCGGACATCTTGAAGGCGATAAGTTGTTACGCGAGTTCAGCGTGCGGCTGAAAGAAGCTTGTCGCGGCTATGACTATGTGGCGCGCATGGGCGGAGACGAATTCGTGATCACCGCACCGGGTCTCACTCCCGAGGCGGCTAAGGAAAAAGCGGTTCGGCTGAATCAGATTGCAGTTGAAGCGGGCCTGCACACCTGCGGTCGCGAGATCATCACGTTGAGCGTGGGGACGGCGTTCTTCCCGGAAGATGGATTCGACGCGGAGCGACTGCTCGCCGAAGCCGACCGGCGCATGTATTCCATGAAACACATTCATCACGCGGCCGCGGCGGCCGCGCAGCAGGAAACTGCACAGCCAGACAACAAAGCCAACAGCGCGAAGGTTCCGTAGGAGACGCAAGCCATGCTGGGATGGAGAATCGCGCGGCATGGGCTGGCTCTGGTGGCCATTGTTCTTCTTGGCGGGTTGTTGTCCGCGACTCTGGTGCGGCTTGCGCCGGGGTTCGATGTGGATGAAGAGCAACTCGATCCACACTTGAGCGCGGAGAGCGTGCGCGCGCTGCGTGAAACCAGGCAGCAGGAACGCAACGTTTTTTCTTATTGGCTGCACTCTATGCAACGCGCAGTGAAGGGCGATCTTGGCACTTCGCTTTCTCTGGGACAGCCAGTCACCACACTTCTGCGGGACCGCGCGCCGCTGACTCTGAAGCTCGTAAGCATGGGGCTGCTTTTCAGTTGGGCGGTGGCGATGGCGATGGCGTTGAGTGCGGCATGGCTGCGCGCCTCTGCCTATGATGCGCTGACAACTTGCCTGAGCGGGACTTTTCTTTGTATTCCGGCTGCGGTGTTGGCTCTGTTGTCGGTACTGTGGAACGTGCCCGGTTCCCTGGCGATTGGGTTGATTGTTTTTCCCCGCGTCTATCGCTATGCGCGCAACCTTCTGGCGAAGGCCTATTCTCTGCCGCACATCATCACGGCTCGGGCCAAGGGTTTGGGAGAGCTCAGAATCTTATTCTGGCATGTGGTTCCGGTAACCGGTGCGCAGTTGCTGGCGGTGGCCGGCGTGTCTGTGAGCATGGCCGTGGGCGCGGCGATTCCGGTGGAGGCGTTGTGCGGACTGCCCGGCGTCGGGCAACTGGCGTGGCAGGCGGCGCTGTCTCGCGATCTGCCGTTGCTGATGAACATCACAATTTTGGTCACGCTTGTAACCTTGTTGGCCAATTCCGCCGCGGATGTATTTGGTCATATGCTGCGGGGGCAGGACGCGTGAAGTTGGAAGTCATGAAGCCGGAAAGTATCGGAGCCTTGATTACAGGGCGCAGGCTGGCGTGTGCGCTGTTGCTGCTGGTAGTGAGCGTGTCGCTGGCCGCGAACTGCCTGGCACCCGGCGGTTATGCGAGGCAATATCGCGAAGCTGCGGGGGCGCCACCATCCGCGGCGCACTGGCTCGGGACTGATGACATCGGGCGCGACCGCTTTGCGCGCGTGCTCTACGGAACGAGAATTTCATTATTGCTGGCGCCGGCCGCGGCCCTGCTATCGACCTTGATGGCCGCTTTGGTGGGCGGGCTCGCCGGATATATGGGCGGCCTGTGGGCTCGACTCGCGATGGCGGCGACCGATCTTTTTCTTTCTCTGCCGTGGCTGTTTCTGCTGATCACCGTGCGAGCCGTGATGCCGCTGAACGTGTCGCCGATGGCCTCGGTGCTGGTGACGTTTTCCATGCTCGGACTTTTGGGTTGGACCAGCGCGGCCCGGGTGCTGTGTGCGAGAACGCGGTCATTGCGGGATGCCGACTTTGTGTGCCAGGCGCGGGCTTCGGGCATTCGAGGCATGCGGCTGTTCTGGATTCACGTGATGCCGAATCTGAAGCCGGCGCTGTATGCGCAGTTCTGGATTTCGATTCCAGTATTCATCCTGAGCGAGGCCAACCTTGGAATTCTGGGACTGGGCGTGGCCGAGCCCATGCCTTCGTGGGGGAGTCTGCTGAAGGAATTGGAAGGGCTCACTTCGATTGGCGAAGAGCCATGGAAGTTTGTGCCGTTGATTCTGCTGGTCGTCGTGGTGACATTGTTTCAATTTGCGCTTTCGAAGCAGGAGGAAGTTGCTGCATGATGCGCTGCCAGATTTTTTCTAGTGCCCCGCGGGGAATTGGTAGGGGAATCAATCAACGCGCAATTGCTTTTTCCTTCGCAACTCTGGCTGCGTTCGTGTGGCTCTTCGTAGGCGGCGCGGTGGCGCAGGGCGGCGGCGAGTTGCGGTTTTGCCTGCGCTCGGAGCCGAAGACGTTCGATCCGTTGAAAGTGGACGACGACGCCTCGGAGTCGATCCGGTATTTGACCGGAGGCGTGCTGGTCCGCATGAACCGGCAGACTCAGGCGTTGGAGCCGGGACTGGCCGAGTCGTGGCAGGTTTCGAAAGATGGCCGCGGAATTGCTTTCAAGCTGCGCTCGGGAATTGCGTTCTCCGACGGCACGCCATTTTCCGCAGAGGATGTGGCTTACACGGTGCAGCAGTTGATGGATCCGGCGTTGCATTCGCCCACGGGAGACGCTTTCCGGTCGGGGCCGGGAAATGTGGAGACGAAGATTATTTCGCCGACTCAGATTTCCATCACATTTCCGGCGGCGGTGACGGGACTCGACAGGTTGTTCGATCAGGTTGCCATTGTGTCCGCGCACTCGCCGAAAAAAGAGATGGCGGTGCTGGGACCGTTCGTGGTGGCCGACTACAAGGCGGGCGCGAGCGTGCGGTTGAAACGCAATCCCAACTACTGGAAATCGGACGCGCAGGGGCG
>JBEKDY010000222.1:0-19864 GCA_050014115.1 Candidatus Sulfotelmatobacter sp.
CAAGCCCGAATCACGCGGCACCAGTTTTGTCAGTCGGAAAACAAGGCTCCAGTGCCGAGCCAGAATGCTGCGAGGGACTTGAGATTCCTCTTGTAAGTGCGGGTGACCGTGTATTCTTTCCCGCCTTTCACTCGGAGACCATATTCTCCCGTCGGGTAAGGCCTGATCTCTTCTACAAATGAGGCGTTTACCAGCACGGAGCGATGAATCCGAATGAACCCGTGCGGCTCGAGCTTCTGCGCTACGACGGAGAGCGACTCGCGCAACAGATGGGAAATTGATTCCAGCCGCAGCCACACGTAATTGCCTTCCGCCTGCACTGCGACCACTTCGCCGGGATTGATGAAGAGAATCCGTCCCTTTACTTTGAAAGCGATGCGCGGCGCCCTGGGGTTTGCGAACTCCTGCAACGGGGGAAAAGCTTCTACCAACCTCGGCGGTTGTTCAGGCGTGTTCTTGTGAACAATTGCGACTCCCATAGGTTTCCTGTTCAGCTCTGCACGGGGCAGAGACGATCACTGACTTCGAAGATCATTGATGCCATAGTGGACCCTCAAAGTGGTCAGACACAATACCCACTTGACGTGATTTAGACATAGCCATTATGATCCGCCCACATGAAGAGAGCAGCCTCCGGAATTGTTCCCGTGATCGCGATCGACCGCAAGGCTGCGAAGGCTTTGCACACTCAAATCTATGATGCTTATCGCACCGCGATCGTTAGCGGCAGCCTCCGCCCCCGGCAGCGAATTCCCTCGACCCGCGTGCTTGCAACTGAGCTGGGAGTGTCGCGGTTCCCGGTGCTGAATGCCTATTCCCAGCTTCTGGCGGAAGGCTACTTCGAGAGCCGAGTGGGCGCGGGGACGGTGGTTTCCAGTCTGCTTCCAGAGCAACTCATTCCAGAGCAGCTTAGATCGAGTGGACCCACGAATGCGCGCTTCGCGGCGACACGCTCGGGACCCCGACGAGTGGCGAGTCATCCGAATCTTCGCCGCATTCAAAGGTTCCCATGGTTCCGACGCCGGGGTGCCTTTGGCGTGGGGCAAGTGGCTTATGATCAGTTTCCCCTGCATGTATGGTCGAGCCTGGTGGCGCGCCGCTGCCGAAATATGGACGCGGAGTCGTTTCAATACGGCGACCGGACCGGCTTCAAACTTCTTCGGGAAACCCTCGCCAGCTATCTGAGAACGGCGCGATCGCTGCATTGCGAAGCAGAGCAAGTGATGATCGTTGCCGGGTCGCAGCAGGCGCTGGAGATTTCGGCCCGTGTTCTGCTCGATCCGGGGAGTTCCGTTTGGGTGGAAGAGCCCGGTTATCGCCTGGCACAAGATGCGTTTGCCCTGAATGGCTGCCGTCTTGCTCCGGTTCCGGTCGACCAGGAGGGCCTGGACGTTGCCGCGGGAATCCGTAGATATCCCGAGGCGCGGGCCGCGTTTGTTACGCCCTCGCATCAATATCCGCTGGGCGTCACCATGAGCGCTTCGCGCCGCTTCCAACTGCTGGAGTGGGCCCAGGCAACGGGAAGCTGGATTATTGAAGATGATTACGACAGCGAGTTTCGATACGAGAGCCTGCCGGTCGCGTCGTTGCAGGGGCTCGATGCCAGCGCTCGCGTGATCTATGTGGGGACGTTCAGCAAAGTGTTGTTTCCGTCCTTGCGCCTTGGCTATATCGTGGTTCCGCCGGATCTCGTAGAAGCCTTTCTAACCGTGCGTTGGGCGATGGATCTTGGCCCGCCCAGCTTTTATCAGGAAGTGCTGGCGGACTTTATTGGCGAAGGGCATTTTGCGCGACACATTCGCAGGATGCGGGTGCTCTACCGGGAACGCAGGAGCGCGCTGGTCGATAGCATCCGCGAAGAACTTGGGACCATGGTGGAAGTGCTCGGCGGGGAAGCTGGCATGCATTTGACGGTGACCCTGCCGAACAAGATTCACGATGTAGAAATCGCCGAGCGAGCTGCGCGCGAGAATCTATGGTTATGGCCTCTGTCGCCGAACTACCTGGGCGAGGCGACGCGGTCGGGATTCATTCTGGGTTTTGGCGGCACGGATGTCGCGGAGATTCCGCACGCTGTTCGCAAGCTCCGCGGCCTGCTTGCCGGGAAGTGAGCAGGAAGTTCGAAGCTGGACGTTCGTTTGTGCGTGCTCATCCATAACAAGAGCGGCGGTCGCAACGGTCGCTGAGTATTCCGGCTGTTTTCCACGATGCATGATACGAATTCCCGTGGCGCCCCACTATTAGAGCGGGAAAGTTGACGGGGCGGGCGAATTCGCTTGATGAATTCTTCCTCGGCACGCAGCGCGCGCCAAACCCCTGTCTCCCACAGGAGATTCAAATGATGTTTCGCAGTTCAGCGTACTCTCGACTTCTAAAGTCGATCGCCCTCACCATGCTTGTGGCTGGCCTGACCGCGGCTCAAGCTCTAACCTCCGCTGGGGCAAAGCGTCCAGCGACAGTTCCGGCAGGTTATGTCATCACACCCTTCGGCTACTACGATCCCAGCTGCGTCACGCACCTGGCGAAGGGGGATGCACTGAACCACGATACAAAGATGATCCAACACGAGAATGGAACCTCCGAAAGCATGCACGTATGCGCGTATGCGCATTACAGAGCCGACGGGGAACAGGTAACCGGGGATGAGAAGGCCGCTCAGCAGCCCGACATCAGCCATGCCTGGGTTGAGTATGCCAGCATCACGACGACTACCGCCTATGGCCAGATCTATTCGGAATGGGACGTTCCTCCGACGCCCGCCGACAACGACGGCCAAACCGTGTTCCTCTTCAATGGCATGGAAGACCTCAACGATGTTGTGACCATCATTCAGCCGGTTTTGGGGTGGAACTCCGATTACGCCTCCGCGTGGGGCATCGCCGCCTGGAATTGCTGCGAGAGCGGCACGGTGTTTGAGGCCACGCCAACGACGGTCAATCCCGGAGATCATCTCGAAGGCTATGTCTTCGACAACTGTGCTGCCGGAACCAAGACCTGCTCCTCGTTTGACATCGTTATCGTGGATGTATCGAACGGACACTTTTCTCAGCTGCTTGACACCTCAAATTTTGGCCAGACCTTCAATTGGGCCTTTGGTGGCGTTCTGGAGGTTTATAACATCGCGCAATGCGGCGATTATCCCGCCCCCGACTACGCTGGCGGAATCGGTTTCTTCAACCAGTCTGTCTTAAACGACAAGTTTGACGTGATCGCCAGCCCGGGATGGAAAGTAACCAATTCATCCTCTGGATTGACTCCGCAATGCAACTATGGCGGAGCGACGCCGAAGCAGGTAATCCTGACGTATTGATCCATTGCTCGGTGGTTGAGCCATGGGTTGTTGATCTGTAGCTTGTTGATCCATGGGTTGTTGATCCATCGATCCGTCCAAGGTTGGGGCATCCCGGAATCCGACTCTGCCGGGTGCCCCCACCCTATTGCTATCCGGTTACCTCCCTGCGCGCCGATAAGTAGACATGGGGAAATGCAACTCCGGCTTCCGTCTTCTCCAGAGTATTTGAGCTGCAAAGTCGGACGTTCCAGATCCTGAGGCCCGTTTGACAGGTCGCGGGTGCGCGTCCGACAATCGGCGCTTTAACTCTCCCTCGAACCGTGTCTACTGCACTCATCCTCGGCTTGATTGGCGCGCTGCTGATGTTGGCGTTTCTGGCGAATCGCGTCTTCCGGGTGACCCGTGTGCCGGACGTGCTGGTGCTGATGGCGCTGGGACTGGTGCTGGGTCCGGTTCTTGGTTTCGTGGATCCGGCGCATCTTTCCTCGACCACCAACGTTCTGGGCACGCTAGCCATCATCCTGGTTCTGTTCGAGGGCGGCCTGGACCTGGACTTGCGTCGCACCTTGCGGCATTTTGCCGGCAGCCTGCTTTTGGCGGTGCTGGCGTATGGCTTCAGCATTGCGCTGGTTGGGTTGATAGTCCATAAGGGTTTCGGATTGCCGCTCACCACGGCGCTGGCGGTGGGAGCGGTGCTGGGATGCACCAGCAGCACGGTCGTGCTGCCGGTTCTGCAACAACTGGGGGCGCGTGAGCCGGTGCGGGTCACGCTGATGCTGGAAGCTTCCTGGGGCGACGTGCTCGCGGTGCTGACAGTGGGACTGTTGCTGGGCGCGGGGAGCCAGGGCGGCGCGGTGGCGCAACATGTTCTGCAAAGCCTGGCGACGCAGGTGGGAGTGGCGGTGGTGTTCGCCACTGCAGCGGGAATTCTATGGTCGCGTCTGCTGCCGGTGATGGCGGAGGCCCGCTTCTGGCAGGTGATGACTTTCTCGATTGTGCTGGTACTGTATGCGGGTACCGAGGCCCTGGGCGCGAGTGGGCTGATCGCGGTGCTGGCCTTCGGGCTGACGCTGTCGAACTTTCCGGGGATGGATCCGCGGTTCCGTGAAGTGGAAGAAGAGTCGGTATCGTCGCAGTCGCAGGAATCGCTGCTGAGTTTTCACTCCGAACTGGCCTTCCTGGTGCGCTCGTTCTTTTTCGTGCTGATTGGGGCGATTGCGGATGTGAGAAGTTTTCGCGGCCACACGCTGCTGATCGCGGGAACGCTGGGTGCGTTGTTCGCGGCGCGCTGGCTTGCGTTGCAGGTCAGCCGGCTGGCATTCCGGAACGTTGAAGCAAAAGAGCGGGAGCTGATGTTGTGGATCATGCCGCGTGGCTTGATCACGGTGGTGCTGGCGCTGCAGGTAGCCGCGGCGCGCAGTGAAGCCAGCTTCCTCTCTGCGCTGGCCTTTGCCGTGATCCTGGTGACGAACGTGATGGTGGTGGTCGGGAGCTGGCGAGCTAGCCGGGATGCAGCCGCGAATGCGCCGGTGGAAGGGAGCGCATCGCCTGAGATCACGGAGGCCCAACCCGGCGAGGCGCCAGCTGTCAAGGTTGTCCCGGTGGATCCCGTGGTGGCCGCGGCGGCTTCCAGGCGATGGATATTGGACGCCACCATGCTTGTTTTATTGGGACTGAGCGCGTGCATCTTGTGGTACGGAAACCAGCCTCCGGAGCGGCGTCCCCGCACCTTGCAGCACTGGGTTCAGCTGCTGCATTTGCGGCGGTCGCGTTGATTCGGCCCGGTAGCGTTCGAGGAAGAGGAAAAGAGTTCGCCTGATTACGAGGGTCTTGTTACGAGGGCGGTTCAGCGGTGGGAATCAAATTCGATTTTTACGGTCAGAGTTTCTTCGGATGCCGCGGGAACGTAACGCCATTGCTTGATTGCCTTCATGGTGGACTGACCAAGAATCGGGCTTCCGCCGAGCAGTTTTGTGCTCTTGACCACTCCGCTGGGTTCGACCTCAACTTCTACTCGCACTACTCCGCCGATGTAAAGCCGCTTCAGAGTTTCAGGATATTCAGGTTCTACCCGCGTGATCAACTTTCTGTCCTTGGAACTTTCCTCCTGAACCTGGGCGACGAAAGGCACTGCGCTGAGAAGCACGCTGATCACCAGCAGACTCAGCGTGACGAGAAACCTGCATCCACTGCTTACCCGACAGCTCTCAACTTCGCTTTTCAACATGTTCTGGCCTCGCAATAGGATCACGGCAGTTCCACCGTCAATCGGTAAACTTCCTGCGTGCTGCGGTCGCGGACAAACATCCAGGAGCCGTCGGCGGCGCGGCCAGTCCATAGGCCTAGCGGGCCGAGGTAACGGTCGATGCCCTCAAGCACGAAAACTCTCTCAGCCTGACTCTCGCCGACCTTCACTCTTCGAATCGATTCATCGTCGGTGACTAAATCGTCGAAGCAGAGGTAATGGCTATCCGCGGACCAAACTGGATAGTTCACCGCGCCTGCCGGCTCGGTCAGCCAATCCGACCATTTCTGGGTTTGAAAATCGAACAGTTTCACCGTCGTAAGATCGGGTGAGAGTGCGGCAATGTATCTCCCATTCGGCGACCAGCGCGGGCTGAATAGCCCGTCGGAGCCGGGAACTGTCACGATCTTGTGGGTCTTAATGTCGACGATTCGAATGTTGAGGCCCTCGGTATCGTGCAGGAAATATCCAAACATGATGCGAGTACCATCCGGCGACCAACTGGCATCCACCTGATTGCGACTCTCTGCGAGAAGTTCTTCAGAGGCTCCGCCGGCTGCGGGGATGACTGCGATCTTCCAGGATTTTCCAGGCTGCATGGTGACGTAAGCGATACGCTTTCCGTCGGGCGACCAGTGCGGCAAAGCTGCGCGTTCGGGGGCTGACGTAAGCTGAACTTTTTCTGTGCCGTCGGCACGGCACTTCCACAATGTGCCGTCGGGAATTGCCACATAGGTAATCCATTTGCCATCTGAGGAGAAGTCCAGGTCGGTTGCTGAAACTCCAGAAGCGATGGGAACGAATTTTTTCTTTTCGGGGTCGAACTTCACGGCCTCAACGGACGGTTGAACTCCGATCGCCCAGATGTTCTTGTTGTCCGCGGCCGGGGAAGCATTCCCGAATGACATGGGACCGCTCGTCAGTGGAACCACCGCTGACGAACCAGAGTTAGTGTTATGCGCGGAATCCGGTAGCGCCCATAGAGTGGTGATGGTGGTCGGAGAACTCTGAGTCGCCTGAAAAATGTAGTAGCGGCCGTCGGGTGTCCAACTACCGCAGCATGCGGCGGAGCCGTATTGCCAATCGGCGAGCAACGCATGTGGATTCGATCCGTCTCGACCAATCTCCCAGAGTGAGGTCTTGTTCTGCGCGACATCGCCCACCGTAAAGCGGATGCGCTGACCATCGGGAGAAAAGCGGGGCGCAAACACAGATCCGTTTGAGGTGAACAGCTCGCGCACTTGCGTTCCGGTTGCGCTCGCCAGGTAAAGAACCGAACCTTTGCCAAAGGCAAGGTGCTGGCCATCCGCGGACCAGGTGGCATCGCGGCCGGTGAGCGTGCCGACTCGCTCTGGAGATCCGCTCACGACCGGCAGCGTCCAGAATTCATGGTCGAGAGATCCACCTTGGATCGGCGACACCAGCAGTTTGGTGTGATCGGGCGAAAGATCGAGCGCCTGGAGATTTGAAAAAGGGCTGGAAACCAGCGATCGATCGGAGCGTTGCAGCGACACCTTGGCAATCACATGACGCGCGGCCGGCCACTCGGTGACATAAAGATTGGAGTCGTCCGAGAGCAGGTTGGTCTTGCTGACTCCGTCATGTGTGATCTGCTCGACTGAAGTCACCCTCGGCAATGCCAGCGACGATCCGCGCGCGAAGCTTCCGGGGAAAGCGCCGGCACCGGCAATGATTCCAGCAAGTGTGACAAAGGCGAGAAGCGAAGAGATTTTGAGTGCCGATACTTTCCCGTGCTCGGTGGTCATGGGCGAGAGCGTAACGCCTCTGGGACATATTCCGACTCACGCCAACCCGCCGCGCACAAAGGCAAAAAGCGGCGGAGCTGTTATGCTCCGCCGCTTCCGGTCGTTTGTTTGCTGCGACGACAAAAGTTGGCGCCTGCTGGCTAATGGTGTTCGCCACCGCCTCCGTGTTCGCCTCCACCGTGCGCTGCTGCGGCATGGGGAGCACTATGAGACGCGCCACCGTGGGCTGCTGCGGCACGCGGAGCGGCATGGGACGCACCGCGAGGTGCGCTACCGCGCGCCGCTACTGCATGGCCACCTCCACGATTGGCTGCATAACCGCGTCCGTTTCCACGACCGGCGACGTACCTTCCTCCGCCACCGCCGTTGAAGCGATGTTCGCCCCAGCCGTGGCCGTAGCCCCAGTTCGCCCAGGGTCCCACGCCCAGGAAGACGCCGTTATAGAAATAGCCCGGGCCATAAAAACCACTGGGCGCGCAGCCGTATGGTGCGTACTCGTAATAGCCGTAGGAACAGACCGGTTGAATGCCTATGCCGACGCTGATTTGTGCACCGGCGGTTGGCGTCAGGCACAAAGGAACGAGCAAGGTTGCCGTTCCGGCCAGAAGAAGACTGCGCATCGCGAGCTTATGAGTCCAGCGCGCCACGCTTTTAACTTGCCACATGTTGTTATCCTCCCGAACTTCGGCTCTCGCTATCCAAGCTTTCGATACCAAACTAGACAGTTCAAGTATCGGCTTGGGGCTGGCGGATAGATGGTCAATACGGACCGTTGGAGGGAATGGTCAGGTTTGGGGAGTTATCGCTGGACCGAAACGGGAATAGGCGTCGCAGGCTCAGTTTGCCGGGTGCGGGGAAGAAGCTGCCTCGCTGCGCTCGGCGGGACAGCCGAGGGCGGCTGCCCCTAGGCGAGCATCTAGAGGTATTGGAGCCACCAATCTTTTCGCCTGGCCTTGAGCGCGGCGTACCAGCGGCAGGCGAAATAAAGCAGGAAGATGGCGATCGCCCAGATCAGGTAGAGAAGTGGAAGACCCCAAACATAGCCTTCCGGCGGTTCGGGATTGCCCATGGGATGGTTCGTGAAGAGCCACGGGCTGACGAAGCCGAGGCGGATTTTCGAGACTACGAGCGCGAGCACATGGATCAACGGGATGTGGAGCATGTAATAGAAGAAGGGCACGCGTCCGAAAAGTGTGATTTCGCGGGCGATGGCGCCGCTGAGGCCCTCTACCAGCGGGATCAGCGTGATGATGGGGCCGAGCGTCATCAACAGGAAATCGAGCGACGCGGGATATTTCGCGGTGTTCAGAAATGAAAAGAGCGCGGGCATGGGCGGAGCGCCGTTGCGTCCCACGACGGAGACATGCCAGGGGCGCGGGTCGCCGTAGAGGTTGAATCCGCGCAGAATCAGGAAGAGTGCGATGGCGGAGAGTCCGATGGCCAGACAGACGTGTTTTCTCCGTGCGGGCTCGAAAGTCAGAATCTTGCCGAAGGCGTAGCCGGCGGCCATGACGCCGATCCACGGAATGATGGAATAGAGCACCGTGAGATAGGGTCCGTTGGGGCCAAACTGGACCGGCCCGGCGAAAAAACCGATATAGAAGATTTTCCAAAGACCGGAGAGCGGGTTCTGGTCGAGGCCATCGAGCAGCTTGCCCAGGTGTGAATCCATCAGGTTGTGAGCGGCGATGATAACCACGCCGATCGCTCCGACTACAGGCAGCGGCAGCTTGACTAATCCGGCCATCAGGATCATGCAGACTCCAATGACCCAGATGACACCGGCCATTTCGTAATGCATGAAATCGAAATTGAAGGTCCAGGCGAGGCGGAGGAATGTGAGTTCAAGGAAGATGAGCCAGGCGCCGCGGATCAGCAGGTACTTCGACACACCGCCTGACACATCTTTGGACACGTCCGCATGTTTGCGAGCGTAGAGAAAGATGCTGGTCCCGGCCAGGAAGATGAATGCAGGGGCGCAGAAGTGGGTGATCCAGCGGGTGAAGAAGATTCCCGGCGTGGGGCCGCCGGCGGGAAGGCCGGAATAGACGCGCACGTGGTCGATGGCCATCACGATCATCACTACACCGCGGATGAGGTCGATGGACGTGATGCGCGATTGCGGCGTGGGGTTGACTGCGAGCGGAGGCGGGGCAGTGCTCATGAGTTTGCTCCGATGCGCGAGAACCGTGAAACGATAACATGGGCGAAGAAAATCCCGCCAGGTGCAAGCTCGCCGCATGGTAATTGGTCCGCGAGTGCACGTTCGTAATTTGAAAGTGGCATGCGAGGTGGTCAGAATCAGCCTAACGCCACTTCAAGAGCAGCTCCGAAAAAAGAGCAGCGATGAAAAGCTTCCTGCCTGGGAACACGTCGCTGACATTAACCCCACCCTGGCCAGTTGGAAGTGAGTAGTCATGTCTCGGCTAAAATCGAAAATTCTCTGTATTGATGACCATTGGAGCGGACTTATTGGCCGGAAGATGTTGCTGGAAAAAAACGGCTACGAAGTTCTGGAAGCCAGCGGCGGGGACGAAGGGCTAAAACTGTTCCGCTCGAATCGTGTGGACGCCGTGGTGCTCGACTACCAGATGCCTGGCATGAACGGCGACGTGGTAGCCGCGAAGATGAAGCGGATCAAATCCAGCGTCCCGATCATGATGTTATCCGCCTACGAGCCCCTGCCGAAAAACAAATTGAAGGCCGTGGACGCCTTCTTATCGAAATCGCAGCCGACCGATAAGCTCCTGTCAAACCTGCAGCATATGATCGACGGGCGGACGAAACCGTTTTTCCACCGCTGGCTTGATCTCTGGAGAGACCGCAATCAGGGGGTGAAACATTGAACCTCTTGAAGCGCTTTCTCGGGAACTGGTGCATCCATCGGTTTGCTTGGCCGCGCATCGATGCCAATGACCGTCACTACCAGATCTGCCTGCTCTGCGGAACCGCCTACGAATACGACTGGAGAATGATGCAGCGGACGAACCGGGTGGTGGTAGACCCGAATCTGGCTAACGTGCTGATGCGCCCTGGAATCAGACCTTAGCAGTGGAATCGTTCTCTCGCTGCTCCGGACGTGTGGATAAAGTGGAAACCTGTGAGGAGGTTTCTGGCTTCGAGCTTGGGGATCGGAGCAACTCTTGGCGGTGTTTACTTCCGTCCGGCGGCAGCGGCGAGCTGCTTCTTGATGCTTTCAAGCTTCACCAATAAAGGTTCGGTGCCCTGATCCAGAGCGAGCTCTGATTTTTCCAGGAAGGCGAATGCGCCGTCCTTCTCCAGTTTGGCCGCGTTTTTCTGGGAGAGGCCGCTCATCACCACTACTGGAATCGCTGCTGTTGTGGGATCGAGCTTCAGCGCCTTCAGCACATCGGGGCCGCTTAGTTTCGGCAGCATAATGTCCAGGAGAATGAGATCAGGCAGCTTCTCTCGCGCCAGGCGCAGGCCCTCTTCGCCGTCAGCTGCGCTGGTCACATCGTAACCGGCACGGACCATGGCGCGCTCCGTGGCCAACCTCAGAAACTTGCTGTCCTCAACGAGAAGAATCTTCATATTGGCTGTTGGAAGGCGCCGCGCGGCAGGTCCATGCCTGCGTTCGAACTATCACACTCTCTCTAGGTTCTATCGTCTCTTCTCCCGGTTTGCATTAGGTGAGATTCTTGCGGCGAGCTCTTGTGGATCATCGACGACACCGGTCGTAATTTACTGGAAGGGGTGGCCGTCCCTACTGAGCACCTTGAGATGGCAGGATTCGATGATTCCCTTATAATGACCAAGCCTTACCCGGACCGAAGCTTGAATTCGGTGCGCCGGGATTCCGAATTACTGCCTTCGTGGTCCGATGGTGATTCACTGCATGGACGTAAAACCGGGGATGGAAGTGGCGTGTCTAACGGACGTCGGCCGCCAGCGGGAAAACAACGAGGATTCCTGTCTCTATTGGGAGCCACAGGACAAAGCCGAGTTTCTTCGCAAAGGCCGCCTGGCCGTAATCGCGGACGGCATGGGCGGCTACGAGGGCGGGCAGGAAGCCAGTCGCTTGGCCGTGGAAACCGTTCGAGAGGTCTACGACGAGGGGTTCGAAAAGGATCCACAGGCCGCGCTGGTCAAAGCGTTCGCCTCGGCGCACGAGCGCATTCAGAATTATGCGGAGACACATCCTGAACTCCGCGGCATGGGAACCACGTGCACAGCTTTGGTGATTCGGGGGCATGAACTGTTTTTTGCGCATGTGGGCGACAGCCGGCTGTATTTGATCCGCGGCTTGGTGCTTTCCCGCCTGACGCGCGACCACTCTTATGTGGGGCGATTGGTGGAAAGCGGCATTGTGCGCGCCGAAGATGCGGAGTCGCATCCGCAACGGCACATTCT
This sequence comes from Candidatus Sulfotelmatobacter sp., assembly GCA_050014115.1. Taxonomy (GTDB): domain Bacteria; phylum Acidobacteriota; class Terriglobia; order Terriglobales; family Acidobacteriaceae; genus Sulfotelmatobacter. Next base: position 11,675 of record JBEKDY010000222.1, read on the forward strand.
GACGGCTGCCCTGGGATCGGGAAATGAAGTGGCGGCTGACGTCTCGCAGCACGCAGTACCACTACAGCAAAGCGATACGCTGGTGCTTTGCACGGACGGTCTTTGGAGTGTGGTGAACGAGCGGGAGATCACGACGACAGTCAACGAATTCGATCCGGAGCAGTGCTGCCGGGCACTGGTGAACAAGGCGCTCGAGCGAGGCGGTCCCGACAACATTACGGTGCAGGTGATCCGCGTGGGTGCGGAGACGGACTGAGGCCAAGATCCTGATTGGGCGGGACTTGCGATGGAACGCAGCCATCCCAAAAGTGCAAACTGGTTCACAGCGGCGAGATCTCCGCAGTCCCAGCGGCCGCAACTTATTCAATACAAGGTGGATTCGAGAATTTCCGAGCCCGAGGATGGGTCGTCGGCGTGCATCGTGTGCAGGTCGATAAAGTCTAGCAAGTTAGTCGTATTTATGGCAAAATCGGAAAACTTATGAAAATCTCGCAAAAAGGACTGTACGCGCTGCAGGCCATGATGATGCTGGCCCGCCATCACCACCAGGGCGCCATCAAGATACGGGACATCGCTTACGAAGAAGATCTGCCCGAAAAATTTCTGGAACTGATTCTGCTGGAGCTGAAGAACGCGCGGATGGTGGAGAGTGTGCGCGGGGCCAAGGGCGGCTACCAGCTGCGGCGCGAGCCGGCCGAGATCCGGTTGAGTGAGATCATCCGCTTGATTGACGGACCGCTGGCGCCCTTCGGCGACGCCGAGCAATTGCGCGTGCTGATCGATCGCGATCTGCCGCACCGGGCGCTGTATCAGGTTTTTCTGGACGTACGCGACGCGGCGGCGAAAATTCTCGAACACACGAGCCTGGCAGATTTGATTGTGGATCCCGGCCCGCGCTCGAGCAAAGGGTCAAAGCGGCAGCGTGCGCAGAAGAGGGAAGCGGGCAGCGTTCTGCCCATGGTGGTTGGAGGCGGTAAGGGTGAGTGAGAAAATTTCCAAATTATGCTGCGGATGTGAAATGCATTTGATGACCTCATGAGTTCGAGACGCGAATTTCTGAAGCAGATGTCGGGTGCAGCGCTGGCGACAGCGGCGGCGCCTGCAATGCTGACGTGGGCGCTTCCGTTGCCGCAGGGGCAAGGCGTGGAGGTTCCTGGCGAAGACGGGATGATCCTGCGGTCGTTCCGGTTCGTGGACCTGGAGTCTCCGGTCGAGTATTTCAACAGTTGGCTCACGCCGGTTCCTCACTTCTTCGTGCGCAACCACATGCACGAACCAGTTTGAGACGCACGCCGTGGTGAATACGCTGGAATGCGCGGGCAACGGACGAAGCCTGCAGCGGCCGCAGGTTCCGGGCATTCAGTGGGGCAAGGGCGCGGTGAGCACGGCGAGGTTTTCTGGTCCTCGACTGCGCGACGTGCTGCAGCGCGCCGGAGTGAAGCCCAGCGGCAAGCATGTGATGTTCCGGGGACTCGATGAAGTTCCGGGAAAAGTTCCGCCTTTTGTTCGCAGCATCCCGATCGAAAAGGCGCTGGACTCCGATACGCTGATCGCCACGCACATGAACGGTGCGGCTCTCACCAAGCATCACGGGTTTCCCGCGCGCGCCCTGGTTCCCGGCTGGGTTGGCGCGGCTTCGTGCAAGTGGCTGACCGAGATCAAAGTGCTGGAAAACGAATTCGTTGGCAACTTCATGAGCCCGGGCTACCGTTTCCCCAACCAACCTGTGAAACCGGGAGACGCAGTGAAGCCGGAAGATACGCACCCGTTGACTGCGCTGAGCGTGAAGTCGGTGATCTCGGGCCCCGGCGACGGCGCGAATATCAGAAATGGAAAAGTAGACGTGCACGGCGCCGCATGGGCGGGCGAGGCCGACATCGTGAAAGTGGAAGTCTCCACTGATGGCGGCGCAACCTGGACCGCCGCGAAACTCGGCCGCGAGCAGGCGCACTATGCGTGGCGTTTGTGGAACTATGAGTGGAAGCCCAAGGGCGGCGACTATACGATTCAGTCGCGTGCTACCGATTCGCAAGGGCGCACTCAGCCGGCCGCGCCGGTTTGGAATCCCAGCGGGTATCTCTACAACGCGGTTGACCAGGTGAAGGTCCATGTGGCGTAACGGGCGGCACGATAAATCGCGGAATACCTTGCTTCGGAGTGTTCCGCGAAACCGGCGGTGGTTCTACGCAACGGCTTTCTCAGCTGCGGTGGTTGGGGGAGTGCTGGCAGTGACGCTACCCTTCTGGGCATTATCGGACAAGCCATTACCGGCGAAGGTAACGGAGGATCTGCCGGCCGGCGCGATGCAGGCAAAGGCCGCGACCTCGTGTCTGGAGTGTCATGAAGCGCGCATCATCCTGCAGCAAAGGTTGAGCAAAGGCGCGTGGGCGAAGGAAGTGGACAAGATGGTGAAGTGGGGAGCAGTGGTCGATGCCAACGATCACGACGCACTGGTTGATTATCTGAGTACGAACTTCAGTCCCGATCGGCCTGCCTACGAAGCGCCGCGAACCGCGAACGACAGAAGCACGTCCGAAGAGAGCGCGGGAAAACCCTCGAAATAGAATTAGAAAAGCAAAGCGCCACCGACCCAGTGTCCAAAGGTTTCACGGACGCTACGGCAGCGCTGCCCTTGATGAACCCAAACCGATGGAAAAAGTATAGAAATGCTGCTGCACCAATCCTAGTGCATAGTAGGGTGCTGGGAGGTTAATATTCGCAATCTTATTACCCGGAAGCTTAATACAAACCACCTTAATCCCAGGGCAGTTAAGGCTTTTCCTGTGTTTCCCCCGTGTCCTCTGCGGTCGAGCCTTTCTCCGGCCTCAGCAGCGGAAACAGAATCACGTCGCGGATGGTGTGCGAGTCGGTCAGCAGCATGCACAAACGATCGACGCCCACACCCACCCCTCCCGCCGGCGGCATCCCGTAAGAGAGCGCACGGATGTAATCTTCATCCATCTGGTGGGCTTCCTCGTCGCCGCGCTCGCGCTCCTGCAATTGCGCGTCAAAGCGGCGGCGCTGGTCTTCGGGATCGTTCAGTTCGCTGAAGCCGTTGGAGATTTCCATCTGCCCAGCATAGATTTCCCAGCGCTCGGTCCATTCGGGCTCGTCCGGCTTCTGCTTGGAAAGCGGAGAGATGGCGGTAGGGAACTCATAGATGATCGTGGGCTGGGTGAGATGCTGTTCGGCGACGGCCTCGAAGAGGCTTGCGATCGCCGCGCCCGTGCTCCCACCCTTGCCAAGCTCCATTAGGCTTAATTCAAAGACAGGCTGAGGGGCCTCGCGCTTTCCTTCGAAACCTGACCCTTTAGCATTCGTGTTCGCCTGCATCGAGGTTATCGCTCGATCAAGAAGTGCGACGACGCCTTCATGGCTAGAAAATTCGTGCATCTGGGGCTTTGCCCCGGCGGCTTCGGGCCAATAATGAATAATCGCTTCGCGCATGGTCAGGCGCTGCCAGTTCGCCCAGTCGATTTCCTGATCGCCCCATTTCGCTTTCGTGGTCCCGTTCACGTCCTTCGCGGCTTGCGTGATGATTTCCTGCGTGAGGTCCATCACGCCCTGATAATCGGTATAAGCCTGGTAGAACTCGAGCATGGTGAACTCGGGATTCCAGCGCCAGCCCAACCCTTCATTGCGGAAGTTGCGGTTGATTTCGTAGACGCGATCGAATCCGCCCACGACCAGACGCTTCAGATAAAGTTCAGGCGCGATGCGCAGGTAGAGATCCATGTCGAGCGTGTTGTGATGGGTGACGAACGGCCGCGCCACGGCTCCGCCCGCGATGGGCTGCATCATCGGCGTCTCGACCTCGACGAATCCATGCGAGTCGAGCGTGCGCCGCATCGACTGCACCAGCTTGCTGCGCTTCAGGAAAACTTCGCGGACCTCTGGGTTAACCACGAGGTCGACGTAGCGTTGCCTGTAACGCAGTTCGACGTCCGCGAAGCCATGCCATCTCTCGGCACCACCGTGGGTGGCGGCATCCCCTTCGATTGTCTTGCCCACAGGCAGCGGCAGCAGATCTTTGCTGAGGAAGGCGATCTCCTCGACATGGACTGTTAGTTCGCCGGTGCGAGTGCGAAACAGGTATCCGCTAACGCCGATGTGGTCGCCTATGTCGAGCAGTTTGTATAGCTCGAAACCTTTTTCTCCGACGGCATCTTTCTTCACATAAATCTGCAACTTCTGCCCGCCCTGCTGCAGATGGGCGAACCCAGCCTTGCCCATGAGGCGGATGGCCATGAGCCGTCCGGCCACGCGCACGTTCACGCGCGGGCTTTCGAGTTGCTCCGCCGTTTTCGGCAGGCCAGAATCTGCGGGATGGTGTGCGTGAACTGATACTGGCTGCGGTACGTGGGCTGGCCGAGAGCTTCAATCTTTTTCAGTTTCTCAAGCCGCAGTTCGTAGATTTCGTCGTCGAGTGCCAAGAGTGTCCTTTGAGCAGGGAATTGCGCCGCAACCGCGGCGCAGACAAGAGATCGATCACTAAGAGATCAACGAAAACGGTGAAACGAGATTATAAACAACCCGGGGCCCGGAGAGTGTGCGGTTCGGCCCTGTGGCCGGTCGGTTCGTCGCGACCGACGCGCCCCCTTGCGCATACATTATGTACCATGGTACATTGGTACACATGGCCGATGACCAGAAGCTCGTGGTGGAGCGGGTGCAGACTGGGGTTCGCATCGAGAAGCGAATTCTGAAGGTGCTCAAGGCGTTTGCCGAATATCACGACATGACGCTGGGCGACGTGCTGGAGGGCATTGTGCTGCATGCCTTCGACGGGAAGATGCCGTTCAGCCCCGCGTCGCTCGAACGCATCCAGGCGTTGAAGAAATTTTACGAACTGGATCTCGATTCGAGCGCCAGCCATCGGCTCAAAGAGATCAAGGGCAGAGCGGCGCGCAAGCGGGCAGCGGAAAAATAAAGGGAGCGAACGAAATGGCCGAGCAACGCAGCAAGATTGCCCTCACCGGTTTGCAGTGGACGCTGGGTGTGGTGATTCTGATTGAAGCGGTTTTATTTCTCCTGCCCGGCGCGGCCCATGACTTCGGCCGGACTCACATGCCGAATTTTGTGCGGCTGATTCTGGGATGCGGAGAGATCGCAGGCTCGATACTGTTGTTGATTCCACGTACTGCGATTCGCGGCGCCTGGTTTCTGGCAGCTGTGTTTGTGCTCGCGATCGTCATTCACTTTCTGCACGGTATGTACAACGTCGGCAATCTCGCCATTTATACGGCCGCGGCGTGGGCCGTTGCGGTCGGCAAGGGGAAGTGAGCCGCCGATGCGATTCTCTGAGCGGTCCTACATGACTAACGACGACCTCATTCTTCGTTTCGAATCCGACGCCGTCCCAGACGACTCTTTCCACCATGTCGACCACGTGCGCCTGGCGTTTGCGTATTTGTGCCGATATCCGGTTCCGCAGGCGCTGGAGAGATTTGCCGCGGCGTTGAAGCGCTTCGCCGACACTCGCGGTAAGTCGCAGCTCTACAACGAAACCATCACCTGCGCATATTTTTTCCTGATTCGCGAGCGTATGGCCCGCTGCGGCGGTTCGGACTGGGAAGAGTTCGCCCGGCACAATCCTGATCTGCTGATCTGGAAGGACGGCATCCTCAGCCACTATTATCAGCAGGCCACGCTCAAATCCGATCTGGCTCGAACCGTGTTTGTGTTTCCCGACAAATGCTATTGAATTGCGTAGTCTTTTCCTTGAAGTGAAACGTCATCGGCGCTACTATGGCGTTCTGCGTATCGACGAGAAACTTATGCCGCAAAATTACGTTCCTATTTTCATCTTCATTGCTCTGGTTGGCGTGATGCTGCCGGTTACGTTGCTGGCCGCGAAGCTGGTGCGTCCGGATAATCCCAGCAAGACCAAGCTCATGCCCTACGAATGCGGCATCGACCCCATTGACAGCGCTCGGGGACGCTACACCGTTCGCTATTACATCATCGCGATTCTTTTCGTGGTCTTCGATGTGGAAACGATTTTTCTGTTTCCTTGGGCGGTGAAGTTTAAAGCTTTCGGATTGTTCGGCCTGATTGAGATGCTGATCTTTCTGGCCATCCTGATCGTGGGCTACATCTGGGTGTGGAAAAAGGGCGCACTCGAATGGGTGTAACGCCGGCTACTCCCGCAGGCAGCGGCCCCACGGACAGCTTCAGCGCCAGTCGCTGGACGCATGGCAATTTTCTGTTTCCCACGCGTCTGGTCGTGAGTCCGCAACGAGTGAGCCGCGTGAAGTCGCGCTTCTTCGGCAGCAACGAAGAAAGCATTGCCATGTCGAAAGTTGCGTCCGTCCATATTTCCACCGGCGTGTTCTGGTCGGAGATTCGTATCGAATCCACCGGCGGCACTGATCCCATCACCAGCCACGGACACCGCAAAGCGGATGCCCAACGCATCCGCGCGCTGATTGAGTCGTATCAGGGGCAGGCGCGCTGAGATCTGACTCTTAATTTACCGCGGGCAGCAACTTGATTTCAGAGTTTGCCTGAGAGACGGCTTACTATTCGCCCGTCGGGGGCGAGAATGACAACGACTAGAACGTCGGTAAGCGGGACGTTCTCGGATCTGACAGAAACGTGATATTTCCATAATTCCCCGGCCTCTGAATACTGCGCGAGATCATACGATTGGTCCCTGCTTTCAGCGGTGACTATAGCGTTCCGCATGTCAAGCCCCCGCTTCCAGTAAATCTCGAATCTGAGGGAGCGCATGAACTCGGTATTGAATCGGAAGTCGCATCGATCGCAGGTCTGCGCTCCCTTGCCAGCACAGCTGTCGAATCCTGCATGGATCTCGACCGATAAGTTTTCTGGAAAGGACGTTATCCTTGCCGATGCCTTTTGAAATATCCGCCCATTGGGAGTATCACGGCTGCGAAGCCCTTTAAAGAAGTCGCCTGACTCAGCTGTCGCTCCGAGCATCAGACATGAGTCCCCTGCATGAATGGAGTCGGAGCCAAGCGACATGGATTTTCCGGACGTCTGGCCGAGTAACACGCCGCAATATACCAAGAGGAACAGGAGAAGAGTAATCAATCCAGTGGCCGGACGACGAATTCTTGTGTGCGCGAAGCCATCGAGGAATCGGCGATCGCGATTCTGGGCCCATCCTCCCGATTTCAGAGCGACCGGTGTCACGCACGCATTCTCGCAGTTCCTGTCGGATGAAAGCCAGTCCGCGAGCGCCGTTGACACCGTTTCTCCAAGCTGATAAAAGTTAACGTTCTTTTCAACGCAGACTGCGCCGAGGTCTGCGCGTTCGCGAGCTATGCCGGACGAAACCAAATCCCCGTCTGCACCTCCGCCGGAAGACGCGCCGAAGCCGACGGCGGATCAGCCCGCGACCCCTGGCGGAGTCAAAGCTATTCCGTCGGGCTCGGTTCAATCGGAGGCGAACATCCCTCCCGACAAGCCTGCCGTGGCCGTTCCGCCGAAACCCGCGGCCCCAGCGCCTGCGGCGCCGGCTGCTGCGAAGCCTGCGGCTCCTGCCGCGCATGCCGCTCCAGCGAAACCGGCCGCGCCCGTGCCCACGCCGTGGGATTCACCCATGGTCGCGAAGTTCAAGCGCCAATATGGTTCGGGCGTCGCGCCGCTAACGCATCTCGGTCAGAATTACATGGTCGTGGACCGTTCGCTCATCCCCGAGATTTTGCAGATCCTGCACAACGAAGAGCAGTTTGATTACTGCGTGGATCTCACCGCAGTGCACTATCCCCAGCGCGAAAAGCAGTTCGATGTTGTGTGGGTGCTTTATTCGTTTCCGCGGAACGAGCGCATCCGCGTAACCACGCGCATCGCCGACGGCGAGACTCTGCCGAGTTCGGTTCCCATTTGGGCGACGACGAACTGGCTGGAGCGCGAAGTGTACGACATGTTCGGCATCAAGTTTGACGGACATCCGGACATGAAGCGCATCTTGCTACCCGACGGGTGGAAGGGACATCCGCTGCGCAAGGATTACGGCATCCTGCAGCAGGACAATGAGTGGGTGCAGATCAACCTGGGAATCGAGAGCGGGCAATAGACGCAGAGCTACAGGATCACAAAATAAATGACCGACCCGAACACACTCTCGCCGCTCGACCTCGAAACGCCCGATAAGACATTTCTCGACGCGAACGAGCTCGTCATCAACATGGGCCCGCAGCATCCCGCGACCCACGGTGTGCT
>JBEKDY010000223.1:0-7305 GCA_050014115.1 Candidatus Sulfotelmatobacter sp.
AGACTCCACAGAGTCTTTCCGTCCAATGGTGGGCGGAGCGTCTTGGTGGGCTTGTGCAGCGCGACAATGCGCTTGATCGCAGCTGCTCCGGTCATTTCGAAATCGCCGTTCTCGCTGCCGAAGGGCAAGCGCGTCACCAGATCACGGTTGGTGCAGGTGCAGCGCACGGTCACGGCGTCGTAGTCGAGTTGCATGGGGCGAGCCGAGAGATCCACCAGGGAGAGAAAAACATCCGTTCCTTCATCGCCCTTGCGAGTAGAGACCGAACGAGTGATGTACCAGTACGCCGGAGTCGTGCCCTGTACAACGTGCCGCTCCGAATAGAGCGGGTGATACGCGACCGTTTGATGAGTTTCCGCGTCGGTGCTGACGACCTCATCGACGGAATAGATTTCCATGGTTTGGCGGCGGCGCGCGTCGGGCACGATGGGATACTGATAGCGAGTTTGATCCACCAGTATGGGTTCGGCGGTCTGGGCAAACAGATTGATGATGGGCGTGCATCCCAAACGCAGCGTCTTCGCATTCACTGCGACTTCGAGGCGCTGATGGCGGCCGTCCTGTTCAAAGGGCGAGATCATAAACAGAATCTCGGCTTTCGACGTGAGCCCAGCGCGCTGCAACTCCGAGAGGCCCTTGAGGCTCATGAAAAAGAATTTTTCGGGAAACGCAAAATATTCCTGGAGCAGCCGGTATCCGACAAAGGAACGCCGGGGGTACGGCAGGACGTCTTCGTTGTCCCCGAAACCCATCGGCTGCAGATTGCGCAACGGAAGTTCGCGCACTTGCGCCTTCGGGTTGGCAGGATCACGCACCAGGATGCGGACGCAGTTCCGGCATAGCAGTTCATACAATCCATGCACGACCGCGTTCTCGCCGTTCAGATAAAAGACCAGGGTATCCAGGTCAAGCTTTTCAAAGGACACATCGGGGAAGCATTCGAGTTCGACTCGCAGCACCGCGGCTTCCGACGCGCGTAAGACGGGGCGAATACGATCGGGCGTCATCCACTGCGCCTGCGAAACCTTAAAGGGCCACAAGGTCAGGTCGTAAGAAGTGCGGAACTTGCACGGCACTCCGTCGACGGGACGGGAATAGAGAACAGTTCCCTTCGGAATCTTGAGGGCGCTGGTGAGCTTGCCCTGCTCCGAATCCGTGTGAAACTGCGCCACTGACATCGACGGCACGGGCCGCAGATAGTGCGGGTAAAGAATGTTCAACAGGGCTTCGGTGATCTGAGGAAAATCGTCGTCGATGCGCAGGTGAACGCGGGCCGCGAGCAGAGCGAAAGCCTCGAGCATCCGCTCCACGTGAGGATCTTCGCAGCGATCCGGCTCCAGCAGCAGCCGCGACGCGATTTTGGGATACTTGTCAGCGAACTCCGCTCCGATCTGGCGCAGGAACGTGAGCTCGCTCTCGTAATAGTTCCTCAGCTCATTGCGCAAGGTCGGCTCCCTTGATTTCGTATTCGCCCTTGCCCAGTTCGAGGACTGTGTCGAAGCGCACCGGCTCGGGCGCGGGGTCCATGCATAGCAGTCCCTCGATGACAAATTTCAAAGCTCGATAACTGATGCCCTCCACCGGCTCCATCCGCACCCTGGCGCGTTTCAACCGGGGTTCGAAAACCGCAATCGCCGACTCCATCTCTCGCACCAGATCGCTATGGTCGCGGCCGGAAAGAACCGACTTGGAAGAGATGTCAGGAAAACCGTAGTGGTAAACCGAACGGCAAGTCTCACGGGCTGAGTCGGGGGCAAGATCGATGGTCTCTCGGGTGTTGAGCAGCCATTCCAGATCGCGCTTCAAGGCCTGCTTCAACTCGCGCAGGGATTGAGCGCGGGTGAGTGGAATCTCCGAGTGGTTCTTCGGATCGCGGTCGATGAGCCGGTCCAGCACCGAGAGCGTGACCGGTCCGGTAGCGTCTCGCCTGGCCATCGCTTACTTCCCGTCTCCCAGCGCCTGCGCCGGATCAAGCCGGCAGATGCGCTCGAATAGTTTTTGTTGCTGCGCCTTGTCTGCCTGAACCTTGGTGCTCATCTTCATGATGGTGGCCAGGGCGCCGGCTACCACGCCGGGATCTTCCCAGTCTTCCAGCTTGTGGAGTTCAATCGCCGCAGCCAGATCGTCGAGAATCGGCTGCGCGACATTTGTTTTGTTCGTGGAGGCACAAATCTCCACCAGCTGCATGCGGCGGCGGAACCGCTCGCGTCCGGAGCGCTTGCGGGAGATATCCTGCTGCAGGATTTCAAACGCCTTCCGCTCCTGACCTTCACGTAACGCTTGCCGGGCCGAAACATATGCGTCGGTCGATTGCGCCGGCCATCTCGATCCCAGACCGTTGGACGCCGCTGGCGCCGCCGGCGCTCCCAGCGCTGGTTCCGCGGCAGGAGCCTGCTCCGGAGGCGCCTGGGTTAACGACACCAACCAGGCGCGCGTCTCGGCATTCGCCGCTGGCGTCTCGTCCATCAGTGTGGCATCGAGCAGTTGCGGAATATCTGTGATCAGAGCCTTCAACTCCGAGCGAATTGCCCGGACGATCGCTTCATAGTCGCTACCCAGGCCTTCGCAAGCTTCGACCACGGTTCGCTGCAAGTCCAACCAGGCGCGGCTGCAAGGCAGAGCCATCGCACTTTCCGCAGCCTCGAGTAACTGCTCCCACTTCTTGTCGAGAGTCAGGCGTTTCAAATGCTTGCGCAGGTCGGTGGGCGGAGCTTCTAACAGCGTTGGGTCGGCCAGGTCCACCGCGGCGCGCAATTCACCCCAGCGCAACCCGCGCAGCATCAAATACGAAGCGGGACTCTTCGGCTCACGCCGTCGCAGAAATGCCGCCGCCTCGGCGATTTTGGCAATCGCTTCAAGCCGGTCAGGAGGCTCCGAGGAACCTTCAACCGTGATCAGAACTCCAACCCGAACTTGGCCGCCGGCCGCGGCGTCACCCGCAACGCCGCCTTCGGCGCCAGGCTGAACGGCAACTTGCTCGACCGGGTCCGGTTCCTTCTCGCGCTTCTTTTGGAGGAAACCGTGAATGAGGTGGCGGGTTGCCTCCAAGGCCGACCGCAGAGGGCCAAAGGATGGCCCATCCTCGGCGAATTTCGGGTCGCAGGATTCCTGCAGTTGACCGACCAGCAGCAGGCACGCGTCCAGATCTTTCTCGGCCTGCGCGTAGAACTTCTTAGGAGTGTCCTCGAAAGCCGTGTCGAAAACCTCAGGCGCCAGCTTGCCTTCCTTAATGGCAAGAGCACGCTTTTTCTTGGCCTCATCGGTCTTCGCCTGATCCTCGTAACCAACTTCGCGAGACTGCTGGTGGTCCAGAAAGCCATACTTAGCCTTCTCGACGACCGGAATCAGTTTCAGAGGGATCTCCAGCTTGGTTCCCAAAAAGCCTAGCGGAGCTCCACGGGCTTGAACGTCGCCATCCTCGATTTCGGGATAAACCGTTTCCCAGAATTTTTCCACCAAGCCATGGCACACTGCGAGGCCGTCTCGCAGGCCGCCAAAGCCTTTTTGCTTCAGCCACGCTTCCGTCAGCCAAGCGGCAAGCTGCAGATCTTTGGTCTTGGTGGTGAGAGCATCGGTGGTCAGTTTGATTACGAGCGTGTTGTCGGCTGTTTTCCGGTCGCGCTCCGTCATTCCCGGCGGGGGCTGGTCTTCTTCCCGGCGAGCTTCCTTGATTTTGTCGTAGACGGGGTTGTAGCGAAGGTTAACGCCGCTGGGGTTGGGACCTTCTATGGGAATCAGCAGATCGTCGGGAAGGGGCATGGGTCGTCAGGCGGCCACGGAAGCTTGGTTGAACTCGAGCGAACGCAGTTCGAGAAACGGGATTTCCTCGTCGTCCGCCAGCCACATCTTCTGGCCAACAGGAATTTGATCGTCGTACCCGTCCTGCTCTTCCCACACCGTTGCTCGTCCCAGCCGGACGGCATCATCCGGGTTCTTCCACGCGAACGGAGAAAGTACGGGAAGCATGACCTCACCGAGTTCGGTGCCCTTGAACGAAGGAGTGGTGCGAACGGCCGCCGGGGTCCACAGCAAATCCCGCAATCGCTTGGGAGGCATGATGTGAATAGAGGCGACGTGCTCGAAGGGAAGCAACAGGTAATTGCCCGCTGCGAAAAGTTCGAGCCGAGGTCCGATGCGCGGATCGGCGTCCGAAAAAGACTTGAACGGCTTGCCGTTGATTACGCCGGCAAGCGGAGCCTGGGGAGTGTCCCCTGATTGCGGAAATTCGCCGCGCGTGAACAGATCCTGGCGCTGGCGCTCGGCGAATAGCGCGCTGCGATAAACCATGACACCAATTTCGCTGTTCGGCCCGGCTTGGCCTAACACCTCAAGCTGCTTGTCCGCTCGCGCGTATTCCCCGGCGAAGCACAGGAGTTCGAAAAGAAATGTTCGGCGCCGGGCGTCGGTCGGGTTGTCTCGCACCTCGGCGCTCAACGCCTTGAGAGCGTCCGTCAGCCGGCCTGCTCGATATAGTTCTTGTGCATTCATGAAAATTTCACGATCGGAACAGGGTTGTAGCGTTCAATGAAAATCAGTTTTCCAAAACAACCGGAAAGCCAACCAGCACGGCTGTCCCGTCGCAACCAAATACGAGGCACCTTCACGGCGCACCAACCGGCGGCCGTGAAGATGCCTCCTGATGCCAGACGCAACCTGCATTTGCTGCGAGTGCTTATTTCGACTGCGTTACCGTTGCAATGTTGTACGTCGCCAAGCCGGCCGACGTGGTCGCGCCGGTAGACGTGTCCTGCGTAAAGTACTCGTAGGTGATCTGTTCGTACGCGATGCTGACGCTTTGAGTCGGCATTCCCTGCGAGCCGCCGCCCGTGCTTTGGCTGGTAATGTAGCAATTGGTCAGGGTGACCACCAGGTAATTGTAGGGGTTGCCGCCGCCTCCGGACTTGCGACCGGTGAAGGTGCAAGTGGAGATGTGCGTGCCCGCATACAGGTTTGTGAGCATCTGGAAGCTGGAAGAATCCAGTGCGCATGAAAAGCTGAAGTCCGACAACGAACACTTCCCGGCCGACAGACCCCCGCCCCCTACATCAGGAGGATTCGAGGCGCCGAACGAGAAACTGTCGAGCTCAATGTTCTTGGTCATTCCTTGCGCCTGCGATTCCCCGTTTACTCCAGTAATCAGCAGATAATAATCACTTGCCATTGCAGTTCCTCCTCATTTTCCACGCCATCAAAATTCAAGAACCCATGCGGGCCTTGTTTGAAACTCCCCGCCAGAGAGCGCGGGGTTATCTCTTTGCCGCAGACGGCAACTCTGCCACCAGCCGGAGAGAAACGTTCAGCTCGTCGAGTTGGAAGTGAGGCCGCAGATAAGCAACCGCCCGGTAAACGCCGGGCTTACCCTTGACTTCTTCCACATCCACGCGCGCCTCACGCAAGGGATACTTGGCCTTGGTCATCTGACTGGCTTTGTCGTCTTGCGTTACATACTTATTGATCCAGACATTCAGGAACCGGTAGCAATCATCGCGAGACATGAAGCTGCCGATCTTGTCGCGCATCATGGCCTTCAGGTAATGCGCGAAACGGCAAGTGGCCATCATGTAAGGCAACTGCGCCGAGATGCGGGCATTGGCCGTAGCGGTGTCACTGTCGTAGAGCTTGGGCTTGTTGCAGGACTGAATGCTGAAAAACGCAGCTTTGTCCGTGCCCTTGCAATGAACCAGTGGCACCAGCCCCTGATCCGCCAGTTCCTTTTCGCGCCGGTCGGTGATGGCGATTTCGGTGGGGCACTTGAGCGCCACGTCGCCTTCGTCGGTGCGGAACGTGTGGGATGGCAAACCGTCGACCAACCCGCCGCCCTCCACGCCTCGGATGGCTACGCACCAAGCGTAAGTCGCGAAAGCCTGGGTCATCTTGGATGCGAGCGCGTAGGCGGCATTTCCCCAGAGATACTTGGAGTGATCGGTGCCATCTACCGCTTCGTCGTAATTAAAGCCTTCCACGGGTTTGGTATCCCGGCCGTAGGGCAGGCGCATCAGGATGCGGGGACAAGTGAGGCAAACATACTTCGAGTCCTCGCTTTCGCGGAAGCCCTTCCACTTGGCATACTCGGTGCTGTCGAAGATCTTGCCAATGTCGCGAGGCTGGTCAAGGTCTGTGAAGGTGGGCATATTGAGTAGCTCGGGCGAGGCCGCGGAAAGGAACGGCGCGTGCGCCGAAGCTGCCACCTGCGAGACTTTCTCCAGCAACTCCAAATCCTCAGGATGCTTGCTGAACTCGTAGTCGCCCACCAGAGCACCCATCGGCTCGCCGCCGAAGATGCCATACTCATCCTCGTACACTTTCTTGAACATCGCGCTCTGGTCGAATTCGGCGGCTCGCTGCAGGTCGCGCAGCAATTCCTTCTTCGACGCGTTCAGAATGCGAATCTTCAACATGGTGCCGGTTTCGGACTGATCCAGCAGGTATTTGAGGCCCCGCCAGGTGCCCTCCAGCTTCTGAAACTGAGGGTGGTGCATGATCTCGTTCAATTGAATCGAGATGAGGTGATCAATTTGGGCGACTCGAGCCGTGATCATCTGGTCGGCGTCGCGGGCTACGGTCATCGACCCGTCGAGAACCTGGGCGACGAATTCCTTGATGAGACTTTTGCCCCGCTCCCGCGCGTTCGTGTCGCTAAATCTTCCCTGCTCCACGATCTGGTCGAGCAGACTCGATTCCGCGGCCTGTTCCACTGCTACCGTAGACTTTTCTTCAGCCATCGACTTAGCCATTGGGTTCCTCCTTCTCGCCAACCTCAGACTTCAGCTTGTCCAGTTTCTCGGTCTTGCTCACCGCTTCCAGCAGGGCATCATCGAGCTTTTCGTTGGTCTGCAGCGTGCCCTTCAGATCGTTGAGCCGCGTCCGCAACTCAAGCAGTTCTTTCAATGGCTTTACCTGCCGTGCGACTTGCTCAGGCTCGAAGTCTTCCAGGCTCTTGAACTTCAGATCCACGCGGATTTGGCCTGCGTTGGAGTCTTCGCTCAGCTTGTTTTCTACCGCGAATGAGAGGTGTGGCTTCATGCTCTCGAGCACGGAATCGAAATTGTCGGGGGTTACTTCGACAAAACGACGCTCTTTCAGTTTGGGTAGCGGCTGTTCGGGTTGTCCGGTGAAGTCTCCAAGGACGCCCACTACGAACGGAAGTTCCTTGATTTCGATCGCGTCGCCGGTCTCGACATCATAAGTAATCTGAACGCGGGGCGGGCGCACCCGGTCCAATTTGTGCTGTGTGCTCGGTTTTGCCATGTTGTCTCCCTAACCACTCTTCGGATTTTCGAGGAAATGCCGTTATGCCAGATAGTG
>JBEKDY010000224.1:0-9352 GCA_050014115.1 Candidatus Sulfotelmatobacter sp.
AATCCACCGGATGGCGAAGCTGGACTAGCGCCTTCGGCCGCGCCTGCGGAGTGTTGCTCAAGACGATCGTCCGCTGGCTAGCGCTGTCGCGCATCAATCCCAACGTGCTCACGTTCATGGGACTGGTCGTGAACACCTGGGCCGCATACTATTTCGGCAGCGCCAACGCCGCCAACCAGAAACGCCTGTTCTTCTACGCCGGCCTGGTAATTTTCTTCTCCGGCTTCTTCGATCTCGTGGACGGGGAAGTCGCCCGCGCCACCAACCGCGTCACCCGCTTCGGAGCCTTCTTCGATTCCGTCGTCGACCGCTACAGTGACGCCTCGCAGTTCCTCGGCTTGCTGGTCTTCTACGCCCGCGGCGACCGTTTCTTCTACGTCGTGCTCTCCGCCTACGTCATGGTCAGCGCCATCATGGTCAGCTACACCCGCGCCCGCGCCGAAAGCCTGATCGGCAAATGTCGCGTCGGCTTCATGGAACGCCCCGAGCGTTTAGTGCTGGTAATCCTCGGAGCCCTCTTCAACCGCATGGCCCCCGTCCTCTGGATCATCGCCGTCCTAAGCACAATCACGGTCATCCACCGCATGCGCTACACCTGGACGAGAACCCAAGACCCGCCGGTAGCCGCCGCCAAAGCCGGCCAAGCCGCGTAAACCCGAGAAGTGTTCCTTCAGGAACACTGTGGATAACTCAAGGAACGGTGGAAAACAGCTGCGGCGCGGATGCAAGTGCAATGGGCCGTGCAGCTTGGCGGAGTGTGGTCAGACCGGCGAAGAATGTGGGGCTAAATCCACAAATCGGCGGCTTCTTTTCAAGCACTTAGGGACGCGATAAAGTCGGCTGCCCTGGCGTCCTGTCGAAGTCGCGGGCGGAATTTCTGGCTGGGCGGCTCGCTTCGCTTTGCCGGACAGCCGAGGCGGCTGTCGCTACGCATGTCGGCCAACGAGCTCAGAACTTGCCGCTTGGAAGGATTAAGCGGTTACGATTCTCAGGGCCGGGAAGGCTGCGCGGTAGAGGCCTTCATCCAGAGTCAGCAGCGCGTGGCTATTTCGCGCGGCGTAGGCGCCGATGAGAAAATCGGCGAGAATGCGACGTGGACCCGGATCGCGTTGTTTGCGACGGCGAGTGGCGTAATCCTGGAAGGCTTGTCCTGCCGTGCGCCAGACGCGTTCTTCCAGGTTCCATTCCACCGCGATGCTGGTTTGCCGGAAGAAGGAGTCCAGAAAGGATTCCGTGCGACCCGCAAACGCCATCAACTCGGCGTAGACGGGAGCGGGAACCACCAAATTTCCGCGCGCGAGGGCCGCGTCGAGGGCCGACTGCGCGGCGGCATTGAGCGCGTTGTCGCGGTCCCAGAGCGCGACGATCACGTTAGTGTCGACGACGGTGGTCATCGGCCGCGCAGTTCCCGGATGGATTGCAGAATCGCTTTTCTGCCGGAGGCGGCGCGACCGTTGCCGATTCCGCGATATTTCTTGAAGGGACTGCTGCTGCGAACCGGCCGGACTTGTGTGCGCTTGCCGTCGCTTTCAAAGATCAGTTTGTCTCCGGCCTTGACCCCTAACAATCTGCGGATCTCGTGCGGCACTGTGATCTGTCCTTTACTGGTGATTCGAGCCTGTTTCTGCATTGCGGCCACCTTTCCTTACTTCATTATACAGCTCCTTACTGAGCGAGTTCTAGACCATGCGTAACCTTATCTCGTGCGGCCGCGGCCGATACACCCGGGCCGCCGGACAGCCGGGGGCGGCTGTCCCCACATGAGCCTGCTAGACTATCCAGTCACTCGCGACTAAGTACTCGGTACTCGCGACTCGGCACTCGCGACTCGGCACTCGAAACTAAACACATGGCTATTGATCCCGTTCTCGTGGTGCATGGCGGCGCGTGGGCTATGCCGGACGACATGGTCGAGGCGCACATCCGCGGGGTGAACAACGCGCTGGCTGCGGGATGGCGCGTGCTCGAGCGCGGCGGGGCGGCGCTCGACGCAGTCGAGGAAGCGGTCGTCATCATGGAAGACGACGAGACTTTCGACGCGGGACGGGGCAGCTTTCTCAACCGCGACGGTAAGGTGCAACTCGATGCGCTCATCATGGAGGGGTCCACGCTGCGGGCCGGTGGCGTGGGGTGCGTGGAGCGGCTGCGCAATCCGGTGCGCGCGGCGCGAAAGATTCTGAGTGAAAGTCCTCACGTTTATTTTGTTGGCGAGGGCGCGGAGAAGTTTGCGGCGGAGCATGGCATCCCGCTGTGCCGGAACGAAGACCTGATTATTCCGCGCGAGGTGGAGCGGTTGCGCGAGTATCAAGCTCGGTCGCTTGAGCATCAGGCGAAAATCCCCACTTCTGGCGCAAAAGGCGCGCCAGAAATGGGGCACCCGAGGTCGGGAATGGGGCACCCGACCGCGCACCCGTCCGGGCGGCCGACTGGGAGTGAAATGTTTGCGCCGGGGGATGACGATGCGACGATTTCGCATGACACCGTGGGGGCGGTCGCGCTCGACCGCGACGGAAACATCGCTGCGGCTACTTCTACTGGCGGCACGTTGAATAAGGCTCCGGGACGGTTGGGGGATTCGTCTTTGATTGGCTGCGGGTGCTATGCCGACAACCAGAGCGCGGCGGTTTCCACGACGGGATGGGGAGAGCCCATCATGAAGCTGGTGCTGGCGAAGTGGACTGCTGACCGCATCTCCGCGGGAAACATGCCGGAGTGGTCGGCGCTCGAAGCGATGAACTATCTGAAGCAGCGCGTGAACGGACACGGCGGAATTATTGTGCTCGACCCCACGGGCCACATCGGCATCGCCCATAACACGCCGCGCATGGCCTGGGCGTACAAGACAGTGAAGAAGCAGGAGTCGGGCGTGGAGCGGGCGGTATAGTTTTTCCCCAGTCTGCCTTGTGCAGATTTTTTCCTCTCCTGTAATTTCATTTCCGCGAGTTTGCGCTTGACAGCGCCCGGCTTCGCCATCAATATTCAAACGTTTCAATAGGGCGCTTTGGGTGGTTTCCGCGGGCTGGGCGGGCGTTGGAAGAGCAGTGGTCGGGGATCGGTGAATAGTAACCAGGGGTTCGTGGTGCTTGAGGAATCTGGAGGATCGCATGCTGCGCATCAACTCGCGATTTCGTTTTTATCGATTAGGTTTCGTCTTCATCAACGTGGTGCTTGCGCTGCCTGCTTTCGGGTCTTCTGCGGTTACGGGATATGTTCGCGTGAACCAGATTGGGTATGAGGCTGGGGTTGCGATGCGGGCTTACTTGATGACTACGAAAGCGGTGAGCGGGGTTGGGTTTGCGGTTACGAATGCCGCGGGACAAAGCGTGGTTACGGGATCGGTTGGGGCGACGGTGGGAGCGTGGGGAAAGTACACGATTTATCCCATCGACTTTCTGCTGGCTGCGCCGGGGGTTTATGCGGTTGCGGTGAACGGGGCGGTTTCGGCGACGTCACCTGGTTTCCCCGTGGATACGGCGGCGAATCTTTACGGTGCGGCGCTTGCGAACAATCTTTATTTCTATGAGAACGAGCGCGATGGGCCGGACTTCATCGCTACGCCTTTGCGCACGGCGGCAGGGCATCTCAACGACGCCAGCGCCACGGTTTACAAAAAGCCCCGGACCGACGTCAACGACAACTTTATTGGAAGCCTGATTCCGAATGGCGAGACCATCAACGCGGAGGGCGGGTGGTGGGACGCGGGAGATTATCTGAAGTTCGTGCAGACGCATAGCTATGTAGTCGCGCTGATGCTGATAGGAGTGCGGGATTTTCCGCGGCAGATGGGAAAGTACTCGGCGACGTCGGACTTCACGGATGAAGCGGCGTTCGGTTTGAGCTGGCTGCAGAAGATGTGGAACGACGATACGAAGACGCTTTATTACCAGGTGGGCATCGGGACTGACTTTGAGAGCTTCGATTATTTAAGCGATCACGATATCTGGCGCTTGCCGCAGGTGGACGATGCCTATTTTGGAAATGACCCGGTGTATCAATACATCCGGCATCGGCCGGTGTTTGTGGCGGCTCCGGCGAAATCGAAGATCAGTCCGAATCTTGCGGGGCGTTTGACGGCGGATTTCGCGGAATGCTTTCAGGTGTTTGACGCTACGAATCCGGCGCTGGCGAACCAGTGTCTGCTGGCGGCCGAGCATGTCTTCGACCTGGCTGAGACTTCTCCCAAAGGAAATTTGTTGACCACCGTGCCTTACGATTTTTATCCCGAAGGCGAATGGCGCGACGATTTGGAGTTGGGCGCGACGGAACTCTACTTTGCGTTGCAGATGGCGCAGCAACGTGGAAGCTTGCCGCAGGGTTTACCGCATAGCGACGCGAATTATTACCTGACGTTGGCGGCGCAGTGGGCGCACGCCTACATCACTGGTCCCAGCGACGCCGGGGATACGCTGAATCTTTATGATGTCGCCGGGCTGGCGCATTTTGAGCTCTACCGCGCGATCGCTCTGGCGGGAAATCCGGCGGGGCTGGCGGTGACGCAAACGGATCTGGTGAACGACATGGCGAAGGCGATTGCCAACGCGATCAGCCAGGCCAACGATCCTTTTGGATTCGGGTGGCCGTGGGGCAGCTATGACACGATCGCGCACGGGGCTGGCCTGGCGGTGATGGCGCGGGAGTACTACTATCTGACGCACGACCGCAGCTATGCGACTTACGCGCGGCGCTGGCTGGGAAATATTTCGGGTGCGAACGCGTGGGGCGTGACGTTTACCGTGGGAGATGGCGCGGTGTTTCCGGATTGCATGCAGCATCAGGTGGCGAACCTGGTGGGATCGTTGAACGGAGAACCGCCGGTGCTGAAGGGCGCGGTGGTGGAGGGTCCGAACAGCGCGGCGTCGTCGGGGTTGGTCGAGCACATGGTGGCGTGTCCGCCCGATGGGGTAGACGTTTATAAGAAGTTCAACGGGAATGGGGCGGTATATGAGGACAACATGCAGTCTTATTCCACGGACGAGCCGGCGATTGATCTGACGGCAACCTCGTTTTTGATGTATGCGTGGGGGATGGCGGGGGGACCGAAGGGGATTCGGTAAGGGGGATGTTCTACTAGCCAGATTCCAGAGGTAAGGTCAAAGGCGGCGGACAAGGCGTCGGCCTGGACGGTGCGAATCAAAGTCCCCACTTCTCGGGCACAGAACGCGCGAGAAATGGGGCACCCTGGAACGACAAGGTCCGACATTACCCCGACAAGAGCTAAGGTCAAAGGCGGCGGACAGGAGTACCCGCCCTATACGGTCAAAATCAAGCGCGAGGACAAAATCTGGGAGCGGAGCGCGCCACACTTACAAAATACGAACAGGCACAGGAAATCCACAGTGTGGATTTCGGGGAAATCTGCTCGGACGGATTTACTATCCGTTAGTAGTAGTTACTTTGTGGGCAAGCCAGAGCGGGATTTCCGGAAATCGTAACAGGCGCGAAATCAGATTAGTTTTGCACAACTTTCTGCAATGCTGGCAGTGGTTTGGTATTATGACCCGCACTGAACGGGGGTGCTCTATGCTTCGAGCTGGGAAGAGCCTGCGGACTCTGCGAGAGAAGCTGGGGCTGACGATGCGCGATGTGGAAAACTCCAGCGAGCGCATCGCTGAGAAATACAACAACGAAGAGTACGAGCTCCCGCCGAGCCGGCTCTCGGACATTGAAACCAAAGGGCTTCTGCCGAGCATCCACCGGCTGTACACGCTTTCGGTCATTTACCGCCGCGACCTGCGGGACCTGCTCTCGTGGTATGGCATTGATGTGAACAATACGGCGGCGGATCTGGGTCTGGTTGCGCCTCCGAAATCGCACCTCTGCGATGCGCTGGCCGGGCTGACGGCGGCGCAGGTGCCGCTGCGCATGGATCCGGGATTCGACGAACGGCGCACCATGCACCTGGGGCGAATGGTCGAGCAGTGGGGACTGGTGCCGGCCGCTTACCTGGCCCAGTTTGCCAACAGTGACTTTGCTTATGGCTACATTGGTCACGAAGACTTCACCATGTATCCCATCCTGCCGCCGGGCAGTTTCGTCCAGGTGGATGAAACGCGGAACAAGATAGTCGAGGGCGCGTGGCGATCGGAATACGAGCGGCCGGTTTATTTTGTCGAGACCCGGGACGGCTATACGTGCTGCTGGTGCAGCATGCGCAAGGAAGAGATCGTTCTGCAACCGCATCCTTTGTCGCCGGTCGCGGTGCGGATTTTGCGGCATCCCCAGGAAGCCGAAGTGCTGGGGCAGGTGGTGGGAGTGGCTATGAAGCTGACGGAGTGGCACGCGATTGAGCCTGCTCCAGGGCCGATTGCTCCAGGTACGAAAGCGCCGTCAGCACTGAACTGAGATGGGTCGCCTTCGGCGAATCCTTGCGTTCTTCCAATAACAGATCATCGAACTTGCCGCGCATTTCCTCGACGCAGGTTTGGGGTTGCAGTCCCTGGCTGCGGCTGGTTTCTTCGAGGTCCTCGGTTAGATAAACCAAGGGTGTGCGAAGCACGCCAGCCAGCACTTCGCCATGCGCTGTTTTCAGCGCCCGCTCCGCGGACTCCGGCCCATGCACGCGCGCCATGCCCCAGTGCCGGTAGGCATGATCCTGGCGTAAAGAGGCCAGATACAACAGTTTCCCCAACAGGCCCGAGACCGCGGCCAGCGTAGTTTCCCGAACATCCTGCAAGGCAGATTTCAGGGTCATTTGTTACGAATTCCGGACAACTGCAAGTTCAAGCACATCTGTTTTTCCGACCGCCAGGCCATGCCAGTATCTCCCCGCAATTCCCAAAAAAGGAGAAACTTATGCAACGCTTGGTACTTACCATTGCTGCAGCTTTGATCCTACTCAACGTGCTCGCGATCCCCACGGTGGCGCACGCCGACGGTCCACAGGCTCCCAATTGTCCCCCATCTCAGATCTGCATGCCGTAGTTCGCTGGCGGAGTTACGAAAACCGAACAAGGTTCACAAGATTTGGCTGGCTGCTGGCACTGAGGGTATAGTGCCAGCAGCCACGATGTTTCAGCCTCACTCACTGCTTTGGCATTATCTTGACGCCGCGCCCTGCATTCTTCTCCTTCTGCTGGCGGTAATTATCTACCGGCGCTCCCTGCATCGGGAGTTTCCGATTTTCCTGATCTTTGCGATTGTCCAAGGCGTGACGATGCTGGCACTCTACGTGCTGAACGTGACGCTGCCGCTCTCCTGGGCTCCGTTTTGGTGGAAGGCAAACTTTGTTCACCTGCTGATTGAGGTAGCACTGAAATTTGCCGTAATCGGAGAGATTTTCTCACAACTGTTAAAGCCACCGAGTCAATTTGCCCCGGTGATAGCGAACTCCCTTCGTTTGGACTTGGCCGACTACGTGATCCAGTGCGGCATGCTGCTGTGCATTTTATTGTTTGCCGCATACTTTCACCTGGCGTGGGGGCGGTTGGCCTCTGGAATCGCCTTAGGTCTAGGGTTGGCAGGTTCCGTGCAGCTGGGGACATGGGCTGTGTGGTCGAATCTTGCGCTCTCTCTTCACCAGATCCATTTGCTGGATTTTGTGAACATGGGCGTCTACCACGTTAGCGTGCTGATCTGGTTCTATTACGTGCTGACAACGCCGAAGGTAACGCGGATGGACAAGCTGGGCGACGATGACGATTACTATGACGATCGTGATTCGAGTGGGCAGGATTTGAGCGGAGAAGACGAGCGGCAGCATGATCTGGTGGTTTGGAACCGCGAACTGGAGCGCCTGCTGAAACGATGACTCTCGTCCTTCTGATCGTCGCGGCGGTGGCTACCCTGGCGTCAGTTGCGGGGCTGGCGGTTTCGCGGGCGCTGCGGCCTGCTTCCAAGGCCGAGCTTGAGTCGCAGATCGAGCCGATCGACGTGGCGGCGTTTCGTAACCTGATCGATCCGGCGGAGGACGAATATCTGAGGCGGCATCTTTCGGCGGGGCAATTCCGCGTCACGCAACGAGCGCGGCTGCGAGCCCGCGCGGCCTACGTGCGCGTGGCGAGTAGAAATGCTGCCGTGCTGATCCGCATGGGGCAGACCGCGCTGGCCACGAGTGACGCCCGCCTGGCCCAATCGCAGCGCCACCACCGCCGGCCTTATTGACCGCTACGAGCGTTTGAGTGATTCGGCGATGCTGCTGGGGAGGTTGCGCAATCCGGGCGTGGCGGTGCGGGTTACGGCCGGGTGAGGTTGCTGTAGAGGCTCCTTAAACGATTTTCCCCTGCGTGCGTCATATCAGCGAGCGCGGCGGGGGTAACTCCTGCATTACCCCCTTTTCGCTTGTTTTCGAGCCACGTTCTGTTATAAAAACCTGCGGTAAACTGGCCGCCCTCAAATTGTCTTTCGCATCCACTTCGGCGTGCTGCCGCAGAGTTGGTTCCGCTGTCTGCTCGCGATCCGCGAGCGCTAGGGAGAAATCTATGATTCGCGTCTTCCGGTTGATTTGCGTCGCGGCGTTTTTCATGCTGGTTTCTGCTCTGGCTTTTGGCCAGGGCGGCGTGGCTACGGGCGATCTGCACGTTACGGTGAAGGATCCGAAGGGGAACCTGGTGGCGAATGCGGTGGTCAAGGTGCGGGATGCCGACAAGGGACTGGAGCGCTCCGCCAACGGCGACGGGCAGGGCGGCTACAGCGTTCGCCTGCTGCCGCCGGGCACGTACTCGGTGACGATCGATGCTCCCGGCTTTAGCGGAATTTTAAGCACAGGGGTCGCGATCACCGTCGGCGGACTGATTGAGCTTCCGGTCACACTATCCGTGGCGACCGGCAAGGAAGTGGTGGAGGTGACATCGCAGGCGGACCTGGTCGAGACCTCACGCAGTTCGACCACCGATACGATCGGGCAGCGGCGCATCGATAATCTGCCGATCAACGGGCGCAGCTACATCAATTTTACTTTGACGGATTCGCAGGTGGTGCGGGACAACGCGCCGAACACCGGAGCAGCACCCACTTCCGGGCTGAACATGAGCGGGCAGCGGGCGCGCTCGAACCTGGTGAATGTGGATGGCGCCGACGCTACCGATAATGGCGTGAACGGCGTTCGCTCCACCGTGTCGCAGGAGGCGGTGCAGGAATTCCAGATCATCACGAACGGCTACAGCGCGGAGTACGGTCGAGCGTCGGGCGGAGTGGTGAACATCATCACACGCTCGGGGTCGAATGATTTTCACGGCGACGTGTTCGGCTACCTGCGTAACCGGAATTTTCAGGCGGTGAATCCGTTCAGCACGGTTCCGAATCCGGCGTACACGCGGGTGCAGGGCGGAGCGGCCTTCGGCGGCCCGATCAAGAAAGATAGAACGTATTACTATTTTTCTTACGAGATTACGCGGCGGCATGAGACGGGATTCTC
>JBEKDY010000225.1:0-7762 GCA_050014115.1 Candidatus Sulfotelmatobacter sp.
TGGCACCACATCCGCTCCCTTGGGGATCGCGTAGAACATAACGGCCAGACTGCCGAATACGAACGCGGGGATGAGAAATCCGATGGCATGCTGCTTGTAATTGTCCAGAACTCCGGGGCGAATGTAGACGGTTGCCACCAGACCGAGGATCGTCAGTAGCAGTTGCAGAGGCCAGGCCCGCAGAACCACGGTGCGCGCGCGGCGATTCAGATCGCCGTCGGTTTTTACGGCGATATACAGCGATCCATGAGCGGTGAGCGTAACCAGCGCGATTACACCGGTTAGCACGGTGTACCAGTCCAGGATGCCGGCATTGGACTGCACGCGGAAGTTGGTCCAGAGAGGCTCGAAGAAATAGCCGTCCAGGCCCAGAGGCACGCCACGTACTACGTTGCCCAGAGCAGCGCCGAAGAAGATGGCCAGCAGCGCGCTGGAAACGCAGAAAATTACGTCAAAGAATCCCTGCCAGACCGGATTCTCCATGTGTGCGCGAAACTCGATGCCGATGCCGCGCAGCATCAGCAGCCAGAGCACCATCATCAGAGGAAGATAGAAGCCGCTGAAGCTGGAGGCGTAGAGCAGCGGGAAAGCGAAATAGAGAGTTCCGCCGGCCGCCACGAGCCAAACTTCGTTGCCGTCCCAGACCGGCCCGATCGCGCGCAGGATTTTCCGCCGTTCGTCGGGGGTGCGGGCGGCGCTCAGGTAGATAACTCCGGCGCCCAAGTCGAATCCGTCGAGCACCACGTAGGCCGCGACCATCACGGCAACGATCATGAACCACAGTGTTTCCATTTCAATCCTCGACTCAGGGGCTAAAGCCCTCTTTGCGAACAGCCTTTACGCGGCGCTAAAGCGCCGCTCTTCCACGTCTCTTCTCCCGTTCTTCTCCCGTTCTTCTCCCGCTCTTCTCCCCTCCCGCTCTTCTCCCGCGGGTTTCTAGTGGCCCCAACTTGCCTCAGCCACCGGCCCATGTTCGATTTCGCGGCGCACCAGGAACAGGAAGAAAATTCCCAGGACCGTGTACATCCCCAAAAAACCCAGCAGCGTGAACATCCCGTTTCCCGCCGACACCGTTTTCGAGTATCCCTCCGCCGTGTGCATTAATCCGTAGACCAGCCAGGGCTGCCGACCCAGTTCTGCAGTCATCCAGCCAGCGGTATTCGCGATGTAGGGAAAGGGCAGGCTCAACATCAGAATCCACAACATCCAGCGGGATGAGAAAAGTTTGCCGCGCCATGCCAGGAACGCCGCCACCAGCATGATGGCGATGAAAATCGTTCCCAGCCCGACCATGATGTGATAGCTGTAGTAGAGCAGCGCGACATTCTCCGGCCATTCGCTCTCGGGAAATGCATCCAGTCCGCGCACTTGCGCCGTCCAAGCGCGGTAAGTCAGAAAGCTGAGAGCATTCGGTACCACCAGCGGATTATCAATTTTCTTTGCCGCCACGTTCGGCTGGCCCAGAATCACGAGCGGCGCTCCCGGCTGGGTGGCGAAGAGCGCTTCCATCGCGGAGAGAGTCGGGGGCTGGTAGCGCGCGATCATTCGTCCCTGGCCGTCGCCGGTCGGGAATAACTGCAACACGCTGAAGATGAGTCCGACTACGACTCCCACCTTCACGAAGATGCGGCCGTACTCTTCAAACTTTCCCCACAACAGATAGAACGCGCCGATGGATGCCATGACGATCGCTCCGGTAATAACCGCTCCGCTCATGTTGTGCGCGTACTGCCACCACGCCCAGGGATTCAACAGCAGAGCCCAGAAGCTGGCGAGCTGCGCCGATCCGTCGGCAGCCCTGGCGTAGCCTACCGGATGCTGCATCCAGGCATCGGTCACGATAATGAAAAAACCGGAGATCCATGATCCAAGAAAAACCGCTACCGCCGACCACCAATGGGCGCGCGGGCTCAGCCGCTTCTCGCCGTAAAGAAATAGGCCCAGAAAAGAGGACTCCAGGAAGAAAGCGAACGTTCCTTCCATGGCAAGCGTCTGGCCGATTACACCGCCGGCGAAGCGAGAGAAGTGCGACCAGTTCGTGCCGAACTGAAATTCCATGGGAATCCCGGTGACTACGCCGAGTACGAAGTTGATGCCGAAGATGCGCGCCCAGAAACGGGCGGCTTTATTGTAAGTCTCATCGTTGTGTCGAAGAGCGAGCGTTTTCAGCACCACAATCAGCAGCGCCAACCCCATGGTAAGTTGCGGAAAGAGATAGTGGAATGTGATTGTGAAGGCGAATTGGATACGGTCGACTAAGAGGGCGCTGTCCATGAAGATGCCTCGAACCCGAACAGTTTAATAAAGCCTTGGGACGGGGGATGTGATCTGCATCATAGTTCGGAACACATCCGCTAACGGGCGAATCTTCGAACCCGAACCGGGGGCGACGAGTCCAGCGCTCAGTAAACGAATCTATCGCGCGGCCTTGCGACGCCGTTGCAGCTCTGCCTGCCGGATCTCGCGGCGCCGGCCAGCGTCGTCATAGCGGCGCTTCTGGTCCTGAGTCTCTGGAATCACCGGCGCCACTCGCAAATGATGACCGGCGTCATCGATCGCCACAAAGGTCAGGTACGCCGAGCTAACATGTTGCGCAGTATCGGAGATGTAGTTCTCGACAAACACCTTCACGCCGACTTCCATGGAAGTGTTGAACACTCGGTTCACCGAAGAGCGCAGGACCACCAGGTCGCCGACCCGCACGGGCACGAGGAAATCCATGTGATCGATGGCGGCGGTGACCACGTAATTGCGGGAGTGACGGTGAGCGGCCATCGCGCCGGCCATGTCGATCCAATGCATGAGGCGTCCGCCCAGCAGCGCGTCCAGCGGGTTGGCATCGTTGGGCAGAACAATCTCGGTCATCTCCGATTGCGAATCGCGCACGGGGCGGGGCGAGAGCGCACGGTCACTCATAAGTCCTTTCACACAAGATTGGGCGGTGACGAATCACCCGTGATTAATTGCACAGACTGGACATTGTAACCAGTCGCTCGGCACGCCCGCCAGTTTCTCGATGATCGTTTTCTCGCTGATCGTGTCTCGCTCGTCGTCTCTGGACGATTCGTTTTCGATACGGACACGCGGCTTGTGCGGACGATTGGATGGGCGCGACACGAAATTTTGTAGTAACCTCGACTACTGGCCATCAGCCACTGCCTATGGACCGCATCGCCGCTCTCAACGAGATCCTCACAGAGAATCCCAAAGACGCTTTCGCGCGCTATGGTCTCGCCATGGAATATTCGAAACAGGGCGACTTCGACCGCGCACTAGCGGAGTTCTCGATTCTACTGGAGAAGAATCCCGATTACACAGCCGGCTATTTTATGGCCGCACAAACGTTGAACCGCGCCGAGAGAGGCGCCGACGCGAAGAAGATGCTCGAGGACGGGATCGCTGCGGCGCGCCGCACCGGCAACCTGCACGCGCAATCGGAAATGGAAGCCATGTTGGCAGAACTCACGGCAAGCTGATTTCGTCGCGAAGATTATTTCGCCCGATCCGCCATCCGCCCCATGGTCCACGTTACAACACTCGGGAACAACTGGAAGACTTTCACCGGGAGATGCATGCTCCAGGGGACGATCACTTCCCTCTTCCTTTTCAAATAACCCTGCAGAGTGGCTCGCGCCACTCGTTCCGCCGTGATTCCGCGAACCGACCCCGGCCGCACGGTTTTCGCGTCGGTCCCGCGAACTGCGTTGCGGGCGAAATCGGTTCGCACGTATCCAGGGCAAACGGTCAGCACGTGAATTTTGTCATTCTTCAACTCCACCCCGGCCGCCTTGCCGATGGCGTTGAGCGCGAACTTCGTGGCACTGTAGGCCGCATGAAATGGCAGCGGAATATGCCCTGCCACGCTGGAAATATTGATGATCGTGCCGCCGCTCTGCTGGCGCATGACGGGAATCACGGCCTGCATTGCCGACACCGCTCCGAAAAAATTCGTTTCGAACATGTCGTGGCAGGCCGGCATTGCCATTTCCGCGACCGTGTCCAGCAATCCGTGCCCGGCGTTGTTCACCCACACATCGATGCGCTGGCAGTGATGCACGGTCAAAGCGATCACGCGGTCGATCTCTTCGCGGTGGCGCACGTCGCAAGAAATCGCCAGCGTCCGCTCCGGATGACCCACGCGGCCGCGCGCTGCCTCAATTCGGGCCGCATCGCGCGAAAGTAGAACAACGGTGGCGCCTTGATCGGCAAAAATCTTGGCAATCGCCTCGCCGATGCCCATGGAAGCGCCGGTCACCACAACAGTTTTTCCCGTAAGATCCATGCCCGCGTTCTAGTCTCCTCGCGCTGCGAAGTCAAGACGGGACGTAACGTGTGGCGTACAATCGCAGAACTTGCTCGATCTGCGCGCCCGCAACCGGAGAATGTGTGAGTTCCCTTCTTCCCTTATTCCCACTCGACGTCGTATTGTTTCCGGGCACGCCTCTGCCGCTGCACATTTTCGAGCCGCGTTACAAAGAAATGATCGGGGAGTGCCTCGACCATAACGGAGCTTTCGGCGTAGTGCTGGCGGCGGAACAGGGCATCGCCGAGATCGGATGCACAGCGGAAATCGTCGCCGTCACCAAACAATATCCGGATGGGCGGCTCGACATTGTCAGCGAAGGCCGTGAGCCGTTTGAGGTTCTGCATCTCAACCAGGAGCGCTCGTTTCTGCGCGCTGAAGTGCTGATGCTGGACGACGAACCCAGCGTCCCCTCGCAAACGGCGACTGACCGAGCTGTACATCTCCATTCCCAGATTTTGAAACTGGCCGGAGCTGTGCAGGATCTTTCCAGCGCAAACATGGCCTTGCTTTCTTTTCACCTCGCTGGCTCTCTGCCGCTCGATCTCGACTTTAAACAAAAACTGTTGATGCAGAGGTCCGAGAGCAAGCGCATTTCGATGCTGGCCGAATATTTCGAAACTCTGGCTCCAGCACTAAACCGCGCGACGCATGCCCGCGAGAAAGCCGGCGGCAACGGGCACGTCCGTTGAGCGGAGACGGGCGCGTATAATCCTAGAAAGTATTTTCCTCGGGGGTTCTTTTCATGAGTCTTCCGCGCACGCTCGGCGAACTGCGCCACAGTCCATTTACCGAAGAACGATTGCGCGCGCGGCGCGTCAAGGACGAATTGCGCGAGAACCTCTCGGTGCGTCTGCGCGAGAACGGCGACGCGCCCGTTTTCCCCGGCATCGTGGGCTACGATGACACGGTCGTGCCGCAGATCATCAACGCCATTCTTTCGCGCCACAATTTTATTTTGCTCGGACTCCGTGGTCAGGCCAAAAGCCGCATTCTGCGCGCCTTGACGACGCTGCTCGATCCGCACATGCCATATCTTGCAGGTTGCGAGATTCATGACAATCCCTACGCGCCCATCTGCCGGCGCTGCCGCGATGAAGTGGACCGCCTTGGCGACAGCACGCCGATCGCCTACCTTTCTCCCGACGATCGCTACGTAGAAAAACTTGCCACTCCAGACGTCACCATTGCTGACTTGATCGGCGACATCGACCCCATCAAGGCGGCTCGCGGCGGACACGCACTCGGCAGCGAACTCACCGTTCATTATGGGCTGCTGCCTCGCGCCAATCGCGGCATCTTCGCCATCAACGAACTCCCGGACCTCGCCGGAAAAATTCAGGTGGGCCTGTTCAACATCATGCAGGAAGGCGATGTGCAGATTAAAGGCTACCCCATCCGCCTGCCGCTCGATGTGGCGCTCGTCTTCAGCGCAAATCCGGAAGACTACACCGCCCGCGGGAAAATCATCACGCCGCTCAAAGACCGCATCGGCTCTGAGATTCGCACGCACTATCCCGCGACCGTGGAGGAAGGCATCGCCATCACTGAGCAGGAAGCCTGGACGCGGCGCCGCTTGCAAGGTCAGGAGCAGCGCCTGCATCTGCCAAAATATGTGCAGGAAGTGATCGAGCGCATCGCCTTCGCCGCGCGCGAGGATAAGAAAATCGACAAGCGCTCGGGCGTGAGCCAGCGCCTGCCCATCAGCGCGATGGAAAACGTGATTTCGAATGCGGAGCGTCGCGCCATCCGCAATGACGAGAAGATGGTGGTGCCGCGCATCAGCGATGTCTACGCGGCGCTGCCCGCCATTACCGGCAAGCTCGAACTCGAATACGAAGGTGAGATGAAGGGCGCTGACCACGTGGGCCGCGAACTGATTCGGGCCGCGATCGCTAAAACCTACGACGAATATTTCACCGGCGCCAACGTGCAGCAGATCGTGCAGTGGTTCGATCTGGGCGGGGAAATTCAGTTGTCGGACTCAATCGCGGCGATTGAGGCACTCGAAAACCTGAAAGGGATTCAAGGCCTGGTCGACAAACTCGGCCCGCTGGGCGTGTCGCAGAAAGAAAGTCCCGAACAACAAGTTTCCGGCGCGGAATTCGTCCTCGAGGGTCTGTACGCGCACAAACGTATCGGACGCAGCGAGGAGCGCGTATTCAAAGCCGGAGAGAAGAAACCCGAGCCCGCACGAGAGAAATCGTTTGAAGCGGAAGAGCGACCGTTCCGGCAGAGAAGGCAGTTTAATTAGGCTTCGGCTTTCGGGCTTCGGGCTTCGGCCCGAGCAAGCCGAGCGGCGTCCGTTTTGCTGAAGCCCGAAAGCAGAAGCCCGCTTTATGAAGCGCATTCGCTACAGCAAATACGTTCCCGACCCGGCCGGCGAAATGAGCATGGAGGACCTGCTCAGCGCGCTGTCGGACTATCTGCTGCAGAGCGGCTTCCAGAGCGACATGTGGTACGAGATGCCGGAGGGCGAGCAGACTCTCGACGACCTTCGGCGCGCGCTCGAACAGGCGCTGATGGAAGGCGATCAATTCGACGAGGAAATGCGGGAACGCCTGCAGCAGATGGCGATGGACGGCCAGCTCGACGAGCTCATCGAAAAACTCATCGAGCGCATGCAGCAGGAAGATTACATTTCAATCGATGAGCCACCCGATCCCTCGCGTCAGTCTGGGACCGGAGGCCAGGTCGGCGAAAATGCGCAGCAGGCCAAATTTGAAATCACCGACAAGAGCCTCGACTTCCTCGGCTTCAAATCTCTTCGCAACTTGCTGGGCTCGCTCGGCAAATCGAGTTTCGGACGCCACGACACGCGCGACCTCGCTACCGGAATCGAAACCAGCGGATCGGCCAAGACCTATGAGTTCGGCGACACGCTCAATCTCGACATCACGGCGACTCTATCGAGCGCGATCCAGCGGGAGGGCCTCGCGCTGCCGTTGAACATTGAGTACTCTCGCACTCGATGATCCTCTATGGCGAAGACCGCTTCACTCCGGCGAAAAAAGTTGCCATGGCGCTGTCGCATCTCATCCGCACGCAGTATCCCGGCGACTCGCTTTCGCTT
The DNA here is from genome assembly GCA_050014115.1 of Candidatus Sulfotelmatobacter sp. Classification (GTDB taxonomy): domain Bacteria; phylum Acidobacteriota; class Terriglobia; order Terriglobales; family Acidobacteriaceae; genus Sulfotelmatobacter. The sequence goes on from JBEKDY010000225.1 coordinate 7,377, forward strand.
GTGCTCTTTCACGACTCCGCAGAAGAAGTCCCGCTCTCGCAGCTTGCCCGCGTCAAAGTTGGCCCTTACTACACCAACACGCGCGAGGGCCTGCGGCTGGCCCAGCGGATCTTGCAGCGGCAGAGAAAAGATATGAAGCAGATCGTGATGATCACCGACGGCAAGCCCTCCGCCCTCACCCTGGAAGACGGACGCATCTACAAAAATGCCTTCGGCCTCGATCCGCTGGTCGTGAGCCAGACGCTCGAAGAAGTCTCGAAGTGCAAGCGCGCCGGAGTGCTGATCAATACTTTCATGCTCGCGTCCGATTATGGCCTGGTCCAGTTCGTGCAGAAAGTCACCGAAATGTGCCGGGGCAAAGCCTACTTCACCACGCCCTATACGCT
>JBEKDY010000226.1:0-7222 GCA_050014115.1 Candidatus Sulfotelmatobacter sp.
ATCGATCTGGCGCAAATGCAGCAAGTCGACAGCATCCTGATCAAATGGGGGGAACCGTTCGCTACGAAATTTGTGGTGCAGCACTGGACGGGAGACGATCCGATGCAGGCGCCAACCAAGGGAGTGTGGGACACATATCCGCTGGGGATCGTTGAGAAGGGCCACGGCGGATCAGAGATCATGCGTCTGAATGCGAGTCCTCTTCCAGTTCGATTCCTGCGCATTCTGATGACGGAGTCTTCCAATACTTGCGCAGCAGGGCACGCCGCTGCCGATCCTCGCTCTTGCGTCGGCTACGCGATCCGCGAAATCTATCTCGGAACGGCCTCTGCCGACGGCGAGTTCCATGACATCATGCGGCATACGCCCGACCAGGAACAGACGACGACCTATTGCTCCTCCGTGGACCCATGGCACGAAGCTTCCGATCTCGGAACAACTCATCAGGCGCAGGCCGGTTTCGATTTTTTCTTTACCAGCGGCGTCACCCGAGGCTTGCCGGCCATGATCCCGATCGCGCTGCTTTACGATACGCCGGAGAATGCCGTCGCCGAGATTGCATATCTGAAGAAACGGGGCTATCCAATTTCCTATGTTGAAATGGGGGAAGAAGCGGACGGACAGTACACCGCGCCAGAGGATTACGGCTCACTTTATCTGCAGTGGGCTACGGCCCTGCATAAGCTTGATCCCAGTCTTAAGTTGGGGGGACCGTCATTCGAGGGAGTGAACCAGGATATTGAAACCTGGCCGGCTGCGAACGGGAAAGTATCCTGGACCGGGAGGTTCATCGATTACCTGAAGCAGCACGGACGAATGCAAGATCTTTCGTTTTTCTCTTTCGAACATTATCCGTACGAGCCTTGCAAGATTCCCTGGGGCAGTCTTTACGACGAACCGCAACTCATCAACCACATCATGCAAGTCTGGCACGATGATGGAATTCCCGCGGACCTTCCCATGTTCATCACCGAGGGAAATCTTTCCTCGGGGGCCAGCGAAACGTACATGGACATTTTTTCGGGGCTCTGGCTGGCCGACTATATCGGTTCATTTCTGACTGCGGGAGGCAATGGCGTTTACTACTTTCATTATCTGCCGCTGGTGATGGAACACGGCTGCAACGATTCGCCGGGAACCTTTGGGATGTTGACGGTCGACGGGCAATATAAAATTCAGCAGCCTCTGGCGCAGTTCTTCACGGCCCAACTGATCAATCTGGAGTGGGTCACTCCAGGCGAGAAATCGCATGATGTATTTCCCGCCCGCGGTGACATCGACGACGGCGCGGGACATGCCTTGGTAACGGCTTATGCCCTGAAGCGTCCCGATGGCCAGTGGTCTCTGCTGATTGTGAATCGCGATCAGCAAAATGCTCACCGCGTGAAAATTGCGTTTGAGGACCAGGCCAGCCACGAGAATGAGGGCTTCGATGGAGCCGTTGAGATTTCGACGTTCGGAAAAGCACAGTATCAATGGCATCCGGGACATACGCGGTTCGTGGGACATGCCGAATATCCCGCCGAACCTTCGGTGGCCGTGGAAAGCTTCGGCATGGCCGATCCGGACGGGCCGATTCTGCGCGTCAAGCAGAATGCCAGCGCGGATACAGCTTATGAATTACCGGCAGCGTCGGTGGTTGTAATTCGGGGAGACATTCGCGCGCGTTAATCTTCGGGCGCGTCGAGTTCGATAGTGGGCGCTCAGTGCGCCTCGCCCGAGAGCTCAGGATTTGGCAACGCGCTATGCTCCAGAGCCTGTCTCCCTTTCTCACGGGCGTCGGCGAACATTCGGGTGTAGGTTTGCATTTCGGACTTTCCTTCGGAGGTGCGCCCCATGCGAAGCAGAATCTGTCCGCGGACGTAATGGATTGAGTAGCTGGCTGGATCGAGTTTGCCGGCGGCATTGATTTCCGCCAGCGCCGCTGCATACTTCTTTTGACGGTCATAGACCTGAGCCAGTGCCACATGCGAGTCGGCCAGCCGCGGATCGATTCGCACGGCCTGGAGCAGCGCCGCTTCGGCCTTCCGATCTTCTTGTTGCTGGGAGTACACCAGCCCAAGTTGTTCATAACTATAGGCGACCCGGGGTTCGACAGCGATATCGGCAAGAAACTCCGCCTGCGCGTGTTCCCAATCCTGCTTCTTCAGGTAGGCAAAGCCGAGATTGAAATGAACGAAGGGCAGCTTGGGGTTGGCCGCGGCGGCAAGCTTCAATTCGGCCAGAGCTTCATCGTATTTTTCGTGGTTGATGTAGGCTTTGCCCATAAAAAGATGTACTTCGGGTGAGTTCTGGCCCACTTCCATCAGCCGGTCGAGCGCACGCTGTTCGAGTTGCGTGTTGCCAGCCTCCCCGGCTGCAATTCCCAGGGCGTACAAGTAGCTCAGTTGATCCGATTCCTGCGGCCACAGAGGCTCCAGAGTGGCCACCGCCTCGGCATAATGCGCGACGAAGAGATAACACAACCCGAGCAGATATTGTGCCTGCAGCAGACCTGGCACATCGCGGATTACGCTCCGGAAGGGCGCGATGGCGGAGGCGTAATCGCTTTGCTTGTAATAGGATAGCCCGATATTCAAACGGATTCCGGATACGTCAGGCGCGAGAGCTTCGGCGCGACGCAGCATTTCGCGGGCCTGCGACCATTGCTGGCGCCGCATCTCGATGACCCCCAGATTCGCGTAAGCTCCGGCAGCCTGGGGATTTGAGGCAAGCACGGAGCGAAATGAGCGTTCCGCTCCGGCCAGATCTCCATTCCTGAGAGCTGCTTCCCCCGCTTGAAAAAGTTCCTGTTCCCTGAGATCCAGGGGGCGGTCGTGCCGGCCGGTTTCCGCGGGAGTGGAATGAGCCTGGAGGGATGAAGATGAGGGAGGCAAACCTTGCCCAGAGAATTCAGCCGGTATCAGGAACACGAGCAGAATGAGGAATTTGGGAAGCATTGTTGGAAAATTGGGCGCCGGTTGAGGGGCAGAAAACTCTCGCCCATTTTTCCGTCCTCCCAGTCTTGACTCTCGCACTATACCCCGCGCCGCCTCGATGGTTCAAAGAGTTGGCGGCGAAGTTGGCCCATTCTGACTCAAGCAAAGGTGGCGGCCTCACCTTCGGAATGTTTTTCCGCTTGACAATCAAATACCGGGAGTTTGATATTGAAACGTTTCAATTCTAATTTCGAAAGCGTTCTTTAACTGGCGCGCTGCCCTAGCCGACGCGCAGGTCGCATGCACAATTGCCTCGGCGTGCGGACGACGGCTGGCTGTTCGAGATGCGTTACGCACGAGTTCGGTGCTTTCAGGTCCTGAGGGGGGATTATGAAGCTGCGACGAGGATTGTGGTGTGCCCAATTGTGTCTTCTGCTTGGCGTAGTTCCTCTGTTTGCCCAGGTCAACGGCGTCATCACAGGTACGGTGCGAGACAACACAGGCGCGGTGATCTCCGGCGCCACCGTCACCGTCAGCGATTCGGACAAAGGCATCCTCCGTACGGCGCACACCAACTCGGACGGCGACTATCTGGTTGCCGGCCTGGGAGCGGCCAGCTATGACGTGACCGTCACAGCACCTGGCTTTGAGAAGCATGAGGCCAAGAATGTGGTACTGCGGGTGGGAGAAAAGATTCGCGTGGACTGCTCGCTGGTCGTGGGCAAGGTCAGCAGCGAGGTGGTGGTTGAAGGCAGCGCGGCTGGCCAGGTGGAGACGCAATCCTCCGAAGTCGCGGGAACGATCACGGGCAAACAGATCAGCCAGCTCGAGCTGAACGGCCGCAACTTCGTGCAGTTGATCACGCTGATTCCGGGAGTCAGCAACCAGAGCGGACAGGACGAGGGCACCGTGGGCGTGGCGGGCAATGTCCTCTATGCGGTTAACGGCGGCCGCACGGAGTACAACAACTGGGAAGTCGATGGCGGCGATAACCTGGACAACGGCAGTAATGGCTCGCTCAACGTCTACCCAAATGTCGACGCGTTGGCGGAAGTGCGTGTGATTACTTCGACTTACGGCGCGCAGTATGGCCGCAACGGATCCGCCACAATTGAGGCCGTGACCAAGTCGGGAACCAACAATTTCCACGGCGAAGCTTTTGAATTCCTGCGCAACGAGTTGTTCAATGCTCACAATTATTTCGATCCACCAGACACGGACAAGCCTGCCTACAAGAAGCACGACTTTGGCTACATTTTTGGAGGGCCGATACGGAAGAACAAGACGTTCTTTTTCTGGTCGCAGGAGTTTCGCCGTGAGGATGTGCCGTTCGCGGTCTATAACACGCGCCTGCCGTCAGTGGCGGAGCGCGGCGGCGACTTTAGCGATGTCTGTCCGGCTGCGGGGACGCCATTTTTCCGTCCAACGAGCGCTCCCGCGAACGTGACAGCGTATCCCGACTGTCCCGCGTACGCGCTGTACCCCGACCAGGTCGATTTTCCGGGCGCTTATATCGGCTTCAACAACAACAATCTCAACGGCAGCCAAAACGGAGGCCAGAGCCAGATCGATACCGTGAATTCGGGCCCGTTGATCAATCTCATCCCCCTCCCCAACGAGGCTGGGGGCCTGTTTCAGGAGAGCTGGCCGCAATACACGCATTGGCATGAGGAGTTATTCAAGATCGACCAGAACTTTACGCAGAAAATCCACGGAAACTTCCGCTTCATACACGACTCGTGGCAGCAGTTTTATCCAGTTTCGCCATGGTCTGGATCGTCGGTGCCGGCGATCGGGGGCACCATCATCGGTCCGGGAGTCAGCATTGTTGCGAATCTGACAGCAACTGCGTCGCCGACATTGTTGAATGAATTTGTCTTCAGTTACACCACCGACCATCTCAGCTTGCTGCAGACCAGCAATCAATGGCAGCGGCCTGCGAGCATGACCATGACCGGAATCTTCGCCAACGGGTTTGGCGGGGAACTCCCCAAATTCGTCATCAGCAATGGGAACGCGTACGACGGAGGCTTCACCATCGATACTTCCTCCGCGCCCTGGTTCAACTCCAATCCCACGTATACCTACAAGGACAACGTCTCCAAGATTCTGGGCAAACATAACCTGCAGTTTGGCGGGTATTTCGTGGCCGCCGAGAAAAATGAAGACGCCTCGGTCGAACCCCAGGGTTGGCTGAATTTCTACGGAGACCCGGCTTCGAGTTACACCGGTACTGGAAAGAGCGCTGATGCCAGCACCGGAAATGCGTTTGCGGATATGCAGCTCGGCCAGATCCAGTCATTCGGGCAGGCGAGCAAGAAAATCAAATATTACTTCCGCTACAAGATATTCGAGCCCTACCTGCAGGACGACTGGCACGCGACCAAGAAACTTACGTTGAATCTGGGCTTGCGCGTCAGCCTGTACGGAACGTATCGCGAGAGATATTTGCGAGCTTACAACTTCGATCCCGCCCTCTATAACCTGGCCAACGCGCCCACAATTAATGGCGACGGATCGCTTGACTTCCCCGCCGGCCAGTCGATCAACAGTCTGACCGGCATGGTCCAGTGCGGCTCTCCCGGGGTTCCCATCGGCTGCATGAAAGGTCACCTCTTCAATCCCGCGCCTCGCATTGGATTTGCATTTGATCCCAAGGGCGATGGCAAGACCGCAATACGTGGCGGCTACGGAATATTCTTCGAGCATATGAACGGAGACGAAGCCAACACCGAGTCGCTCGAAGCGCAACCGCCTCTGGTGGTGAATTCGTACCAAACGAATATCCCCGGGACGCCGAACGGGAACTCGGGATACCTTAACATCGGGGGCGCGACGGGAACGGGCACCGAATATTTCCCTATCATGGTTTATTCAATTCCTGATAAAGCGATATGGCCCTACGTACAGCAGTGGCATCTGGACGTGCAGCATGAGATATCGAAAGGCACGCTGGTTACCGTAGCTTACGTGGGCAGCAAAGGGACGCACTTGTCGCTCATGCGCGACATCAACCAGCTTCCCCCGGTGCCGGCGAACCTGAACCCATTTCGTCCGGGCCAGCCGATCACCAGCACCGATTGTTCCAACCTGGCAAACGGGGATAACGTCCTCGATACTGGAGCGCCAGTCACCGGACAGGCGATCACCAACCTCAATGTGGCTTGCGGGAATGTCAGTGCGGACAACGTTCGCACCAACTATCCGGGCTACGACCAGATCCAGCGCATCGATCTGTTCGCGAATTCAAACTACAACGCGTTGCAGGTCAGCGGACGCCGCAATGTAGGCGGCCTCGAACTCACCCTGGCCTACACCTATAGTCACTCGATTGACGATTCGTCCGATCGCTTCGACAGCAGCTTCGTCAACTCCTATGACATCCAATCCTCTCGGGCCAGTTCCACCTTTGACCAGCGGCATATCCTGACCGTCAGCTACATTTACGACCTGCCGATGTTCCGGCACTCGAGGGGCAAGACCAAGACGTTTCTCGGGGGCTGGCAGCTTTCCGGGATCACGACATTGCAGACCGGGGAGCCTTTCAGCATCATCAATGGCGCCTATTATGACAACGCCGGAGTCGCGAATGGAGCCGGCACTGGAGCCTACGCCGATATCGTGGGCAATCCCCACGCTTCCACGCCGTCATCGGAGCGGTTCGCTCCGGGAGTGGTGGGGCCGCTTTTGTTCAACCCCGCCGCCTATAACCAGCCGACCGGCCTGACGTTTGGAGATTCGGGGCGCGACTCGCTCAACATGCCTCGCCGCACCAATTTCGACATGGGACTGTTCAAGCATTTTGCCATGGGCGAATCCAAGGCCATCGAGTTTCGGGCGGAGGGTTTCAACATCTTCAATCACCCGCAGTGGAACGGAGTCAACAGCGGTTCATGCGGGTCAACCTTCAATTCTGGAAGTTCGGACTGCGTGGAGGGAAACGCCACGACGGGGTTAGAGGCGTCCAACTTCCTGCATCCGGGGGCCGCGCATAATCCTCGCATTGGCCAGTTTGGGATGAAGTTCATCTTCTGAGCGACGCCACAGAAGTTGGCTGGGCCGGGGCGGCCGCCCCAACCTGATGAGCGCGAGAGCGACGGAGGGGCCGCGTCGGCACGGTAACCAGCTGGCAGACTCACGCCTTAACCTAAACCTCTGATAATAAATAGCTTATACCGGGGTCCGGGAAATATCTCGTCGCTTTATCAAATTTGTAGTATTATTATGTCATAAATGGAGGATCATTTATGGCTACGATGCAGCAGGCCGTTGTCGGTTTCTCGTGGGATACAGCCGTCGATTTG
>JBEKDY010000227.1:0-7217 GCA_050014115.1 Candidatus Sulfotelmatobacter sp.
CCAATCACGCCCAGCCCCAGAGCTCCGATCGCCGGCCACCACATTTCGTCGAACGGTAGCTTCTCGAACTGATCCTCCACCCAGTACAGCAGTTTGCTGAATCCCGTTGCCGCCAGTCCGCAAACGAGGCCCAGTACCAGATAAAAGGGCAATGCGCGTGGGACGGCGAAATCCATCTCCGCCACGTGGAACATGGGTCCGGGCCCCAGAAGTTGCATATGCACCGCGGTTGCCAGCGTGCTCGCAATCACCAGCGGAATGAACGAGCGCGACTTGAACTCGAACAGCAGCAACTCAATGGCAAGAATTACGCCGGCGATGGGCGTGTTGAACGTCGCTGACATTCCGGCCGCTGCGCCGCAAGCCAGCAACACTTTACGTTCGGAAGCTGTGGTATGCAGCACCTGCCCAACCAGCGAACCAATAGCCCCGCCGGTTTGAATGATGGGACCTTCCGCTCCAAACGGGCCGCCCGTGCCGATGGCGATGGCCGCCGAGATTGGCTTTAGAATCGCCACGCGCGGCGCAATACGGCTGCGATTGACGAGCACCGCTTCCATCGCCTCCGGAATGCCGTGGCCTTTGATCTTAGGCGTGCCGTACTTGGCCATCACACCGACGATCAGGCCGCCGATGACCGGGATCAGAATCACCCATCCCCCAAGATGAGTGAGGCGTACGCTCGTGAAGTCGGTCGACCAGCGATGAAAGAAAAAGATGTTGGTGAACAGTCCGATCAGCTTGTAGAGCGCGTAGGCCACGAATCCGGCCAAAATGCCGATGCCGGCCGAAAGAAACGAGACCAGAACCAGGCGGAACGAAGAAGGATGACGTCCCGCCGAAGTGTTGTGACTCGCGGTGGCAGTCTCTCGACCCGAAGGTGCGTCCGGGTTTGCCGACCTGCCGTCATTTGTGGTCATGCAGGAATTGTGAGGTACTTTTTCTGAAGTGCGGTCGAGCGCTTGCGCCGGGTTACACCCTCTTCCCGCATCACCCTCCGTAGAGCGGCCACCAGTGCAGGACCCGCGGTGCGCAACTCGTCGCGGTGATGCAGCGCCAACTCGGCGAGAATCCGCTCGCCCTTGGGTGTAAGCGCCAGCAGCACCTCGCGGCGATCTTCCTGCGCCCGCTCCCGGTGCACCCATCCCCGCGCTTCCAGCCGGTTGATCAACTCCACGGCGCTGTGGTGGCGGATCTGCATTCGAGTCGCGAGTTCGCGAATGCGCGGACGGACTCCCGCCGGCATCCCCTTGATGGCCAGCATCAGTTGGTACTGCCCGCGTTCCAGTCCAGCTTGCTTGAGCGCCTGCTCGCTGAAATGAAGGAACCTGCGAATCTGATAGCGAAACTCCGCCAGCGCCTGGTAATCCGAAAGCATGAGCTTCTTCATGTTGACGATTGTATCGTGGCGCGATCTACGTCAACATTAGTATATCGTAAGACGATATATAAAGAAAAGCGGCGGCGATAAAACACATTCACGCGTCACAGAAGCACTCGCGAGCCGCAGATTCCTTCGTGAACCTTCGAGTCCTTCGCGGTCCTGCAGTTTTTTGTTGCCACCGGCGAACTCACCGACACCGAACCGCGTCGCGCTGGTCTCTTTTGCCCTCCAGCGTTTAGAATCCTTAGTCCCACATTTCTTGATCCCACCCGAGGAGGCGATCCCGCCTTGATCCCGCGTTACACCCGCCCCGACATGGCCCGCATCTGGAGCGACGAAAACCGCTTCCGCACGTGGCTGGCCGTGGAAGTCGCCGCCACAGAAACACTCGCCGAAGCCGGCATGGTTCCGAAAGACGCAGCGAAAGCCATCCGCGAGCGCGCCGACTTCAGCGTGGAACGCATTCAGGAAATCGAAGCCGAGGTTCGCCACGATGTCATCGCCTTCACCACTGCGGTTGCCGAAATCGTCGGCCCGCACGCGCGCTGGTTCCACTACGGCCTAACCTCGAACGATGTCGTGGATACCGCTCAGGCTCTGTTGATCAAACAAGCGTCGCAAGTCATCGCACAGGATCTACAGAATCTGGCTGAAGCCCTCGAACGCCGCGCGTGGGAATTCAAGGACACGCCGATGGTAGGCCGCACGCATGGCATCCACGCCGAGCCGATCACTTTCGGCTTCAAACTGGCCAACTGGTTTTCCGAGACGCAGCGCAACATCACGCGCTTCGCGGCCGCCGCCGAAGACATGCGAGTCGGAAAATTTTCCGGAGCGGTGGGCATCTTCGCGCATCTCACGCCCGAGCTGGAAGAGAAAATGTGCGCCCGCCTGGGATTGAAAGCCGCGGCAGTCTCGTCGCAAGTAATTCAGCGCGACCGCCACGCCTACTATCTCGCGACGCTCGCGGTCATCGCTTCCACGCTGGACAAGATTGCGACCGAGATCCGTCACCTGCAGCGCACTGAAGTACGAGAAGCGGAAGAGTTTTTCAGCGAGAAACAAAAAGGCTCGTCGGCTATGCCGCACAAGCGCAACCCGATTACGACTGAGCAGATCAGTGGCTTGGCGCGCGTGGTGCGAGCCAACGCGCAGGCGGGATTTGAAAACGTAGCGTTGTGGCACGAACGCGACATCTCGCACTCCTCCGTGGAGCGCGTGATTTTGCCGGATTCGACGACTCTGGTCGACTATCTCCTGAACAAAACCACCAACCTTATCGAGACCATGTTCGTGTACCCCGGCCGCATGCTGGCGAACCTGGAAAGCACTCGCGGCCTGATCTTCAGCGGACAACTATTGCTTGACCTGGTCGAGCACGGCGTCTCCCGCGAGGATGCCTACCGCCTAGTGCAAGCTCACGCCATGCATGCCTGGAAAGAGGGTCTGGATTTCCACCAGCTAGTGTTGGGCGATAAAGAAATTACCAGCCGCGTCCCCCCGAAACAGATCGAATATGCCTTCGACCTCAAGCGGCAATTGAAAAACGTAGACAAAATCTTCGCCCGCGTCTTCGGAACCAAAATCAAGGGGAGCAAGCGGAAGAAGAGTTCAGCGCCCCAGAAGACGTCACTGCGTTCGCGGAATCCCCGCCGCTAGCGGTGCGACGAAGAACCGATTCCCACGCAGAAAACGAACTGCAGAGAATCAAAGACCGGAGACACAAGTCTCTGGTTAGATAAACCCTCTCGCAAAGAAAGTTCCGCGATCTAGCCTCCGTTCGCTGTTTTTAAACTCGCACCTTGGTGCCGGGGGATGCATCTTCCGCACCCCCCTCCGCATCCAAGTAATTAACCGAGCAGTTAATTCGTAAAGTTTCGTCAATTGGGTCGGAGGTGACCTGTGACACTGAAACTGAAAATGCCAAGTAAACAAGGCGTGCGGAAGGCGGCGGGATCTTTGCTGGCGGTGGGACTGTTGGGCGCAACGCTGCTCGCGCCAACGCTTTTTGCGCAGACCGCGCACGCACCGGCAACGGCTCAGAACGCAGCCGCGGCCCGCTACGACAATCAAATTCAAACTTCTGTTGCGCAAAAGCTGGCAGCAAAAAGCCAGTTCCGCGACGTCAAGTCGAGCGTGGAAGACGGCATCGTGACTCTCACCGGTTCGGTCGATCTCTACCAGCGCAAACTGGACGCGGCGAAGCTCGCTCGCAAAACTGCGAAAGTGCAAGGTGTGCGCGATCTCGTCACGGTCGCCGGCCCGAATGTGCCCGACGAGCAACTCGACAAGAAACTGTCGGAGAAAATGCGCTACGTGCGCTCCGGCTATGACAGCACATTCGATTATTTCGCGCTGGCCGTGAAGGACGGCGTGGTGGTGATCGAGGGTCAGGATCGTACCGGTATTGGCCGCGACGAAGCCCTAGCCGACGCCGCAAATATGCCTGGAGTGAAGGACGTGGTCGACAACATCTCGATCGCGCCGGTTTCAAACTTCGACGACGGCTTGCGCATTCGCGCCGAGCGCGTGCTCTATCGCGACCCTGTGCTGAGCAAATACGCGATGGATCCGGCGCGTCCGATTCGCATCATTGTCGATAACGGGCACGTCACGCTCTACGGCTCCGTTGAAACCAAGATGGACAAGGAAGTCGCCGGCATTCGAGCCAACCAACTCCCCGGCGCTTTCAGCGTAGAGAACAAGCTGGTTGTAGAGGGGGACTCGGGATCGTCAGGAATGTAACCTGATGTAGCGGGGGTCGTGCAAGGTTGTTGTAGCGCCGGGTGAAAGGCGCGGTGCAAGCCGCGCCTTTTATTTCGGCGGAGTGTGCTGGAACGGCAGCTTGGCGTAGCGCGCTTTCTCGACCTCGATGATCAACGCCACACGCCCTTCGGGACTCCGCATTGGAAACGGCTTGCCCGTGTACTTGTGCGAAATCGAGTCCAGCATTCTAAACTCCTGATCCGGGCGGCGCTCGATGACGTGTCCGCGAATCTGCGCTTCCTCGTAAGGATTCTGGAAACTCACTATCGACAAAGCGACCCGCGGATCGCGCCGCGTATTCTTCGCTTTCAGCGAACCTTCGCCGGTGCAGATCACGAGATGCTCGCCCTCCCGCCCGATCCAAATAGGTACGGACTGCGGCGAGCCGTCCGGCATCAACGTGGCAAGATGCGCAAAATTCGCGCAGTCGACAAGTTGTTTGATTTCTGGAGAGAGTGTGATGCTCATGAATTCCTCCACATCATTTAGTTCGCAGCTCGGTCAGATTCAAACTTGTTAACTCACGGCAGCCGGTTAATCAGCGAGGCCACATATCCCGCACCGAAGCCGTTGTCGATATTCACCACGCTCACATTGGACGCGCAGGAATTCAGCATGCCGAGCAGCGCGGTCATCCCTTTGAAGGATGCGCCGTAACCCACGCTGGTAGGCACGGCAATGACGGGAACGCCTACCAGCCCCCCCACCACGCTGGGCAGCGCCCCTTCCATTCCGGCGCAGACGATCACCACGCGGGCTTTCATCAGCGCCTCGCGATTCGCCAGCAGGCGGTGAATGCCGGCGACGCCCACATCGTAGAAATGTTCGACTTCGTTTCCCATCACTTCGGCGGTGACGACGGCCTCCTCAGCGACCGGAATGTCGCTGGTTCCCGCCGAGACAACAGCGATGGTCCCTTTGCCGTACGTCTTCGCATCGCGCTGCAACACAATCGCCCGCGCCAGCTTACGATACTCGGCCCCGCGAACTTTTTTCTTCACGGCAGCAAACTGCTTTTCATCGGCACGCGTCGCGAGAATGTTGCCGCCCTGCTTCGCAAGCCGCGCAAAAATCTGCGCCAGGTTCGCTGGGGTCTTTCGCTCGCCGAGAATCACTTCCGGCATGCCGGCGCGCAGCGCGCGGTGGTGGTCAACTTTTGCGAAGCCGAGATCTTCGAAGGGCAGGTGGCGCAGGCGCTGCACCGCGTCGTCGGGCGTAAGCTTTCCGCGGCGAACCTGCTCGAACAGTTTGCGGATGGATTCGGCGTTCAAAAAAGCACTCAGCAGCCGGCTACTCAGCATTCAGCCGGACGAAGTCCAGAGTAGCATCTTCGAGCGATCTTAGAGCATGTGAAGGTCTTAGTCGCGGCCGGTGCGGGAAAGCCCGCGAGCTTTTGCAATCGTGGTTGCACAGACTTTGCGGGCCAGGCCGGGTTCCTCGAGATGCGCCAGGAACAACTGGCGCAGGCCGCTGGGCTTCACTTTACCGGCAAGGTAGGCATCGTAGATTTGGCCTCCGATGAGGTAGCCCCATGCCTGAGCGGAGGCCTGAAATTTCTCGACATCTCCGCGAACCGCGGACAGCGCCGCTTTTTCGCATGCGGCGCGGGATAGCAGACCAGAATCTTCGCGGTCCGGCGCCGGCCGCGAAGGACACAGTACCCTCGATCCAAAGTAAGCCACAGTGTGCTCGATCACTCGCGCGTAGAAGAGGTCGAGATTCGCAACTGGCGCGCCGCTTTCCGCATCATGATTCTGATCTGCACCGCCTGCGTTCCAGCGGCGCGGCAAGCCCTGGCAGGCCTGATGAAGAAAGCGCGCGGCGTCTTCGGCGGCGTGCATCATCTGAAATTCGCGGACGTAAAACGCATTCACCTGCGGCAGGTACGTGCTGCCGCGTCGCTCCACCTGCGCCAGCATCGCCTCCATCTCGGGCTCGCTCACGCCTTTCCGCGAGAGCAGGCGTCGCAGCATCGCGTCGGACGAGCCGCCGTAAACTTCCGGCATCATATCGACCAGAAATTTTGGTTGGGTGCCGTTGTGCGAGGAGTAACGGTCGATCTCGAGAAACCGCACCAGGCTGTCGATCAGGTTGTAGAGAGTGGGCGCGAAATCAGGGCTGCCTTCGCAGCGGCTCCACTGGTCGAGCAGCAGGCGGTAGCTCTCGTATTTCTCCAGCGGCGTGGCGTTGAAAACGCAGAGCACGTCTTGTCGGACGCGCACCGCTTCCACCTTGTCGGCGCGTTCGCCAGCCGCACGCCAATAGAGAGCGTCCACATTTTGCAGCACCGTCAGAACTCTGGTGTCGGGCATTTCTTCGTGCAGCACGCGCGGCAAATGCCCGGGAGCGAGATGCGATTCCCCGAACAAAACAAAAATCGCGGCGCTCGGATGATGCTGGCGAATCTCGGCGATCTTGGCGGCAGCGTGGCGGTCGCGCGCGCCAATCTTGCGCAGGTCTTCGCGGGGCATGCAGTCGAGGCCATAGATGCCTTCGGCGTGATCGCGGGCGGTGGCCAGCAGTTCGTAAAACGGCGTCCAGTCATAGCCCCAATCGAGATCGAAGCGGATGCGCTGGCGAAGTTCGCTCTCGTCAATTTCGCGACGCCACCATTCGTCGAGGATGTGCTGGTCGCGCGCGAAGATGGTTTCCACGCCCAGCACCACCGGGCGTCCGCCGGCCAGCGCGCGCTGCTCTACCACCGACGCCGCATAGCGCTGCGCCGCAGGCAGGGCGTGGTAATCGCCGATCAACACTACGTCGGCAGACTGCATCGCATTTTGAATCTGCGGCGAGTCGAGTAGCGAATCGTAGGTGCGGAAGGCATCGCCGTATTCACGAAGGTATTTGCGCCGGTTGTTTGTGTCCTGCGCGCGGATTTCGCGTTCCACACCCGCCAGTGCGTGCCGCTGCCCCGCGCTGCGCCGCGATCGCAAGTTGGTGGCGGATGCCATAAAATCAGCTTCTAGCTCCTGGCTCTTAGCTTCCAGCTTTTAGCTTCTAGCTAACCCTCTCCTCTGTTCTTGACTTCTGCGCCGCGGCGTCCCTATGCTTTAGCGCGACCTTC
>JBEKDY010000228.1:0-8403 GCA_050014115.1 Candidatus Sulfotelmatobacter sp.
GCTCTGCCTCGTCCGCCGTAATCTTTCCCTCAGCCAACATCTGCAGAATTTGCCGACGATTTTCACTCATGTTTTTCTCCTATAAAATGCAGACCGAAACCCTGGTACTTGGTTGATCCACTTCGAGCTCCGTTTTCCGGAGCGAGCTCAAAATCTGCCACAGGACCGCCATTCCGCGAAACGGATTTACCCGGCACGCGAGACACGCAATACAAATCACTGGCGAAAGCAACACGATCAGAGGGGCAAACACTAGCCACACCAAAAACAAAGGTATCCACAATCGAAACGTGCGGCTCTCCCGGTTGCGCAAACTGAGTACTGCCACGAACGGAATCATCGCAACGTCTCCATTTCCCGGATCGCATCTTCGGCGGTAATTTCGCCGCGCTGTAACCGCTCCAGAATTTCGCTTTTCGAGGGCATAGGATCGTGCTCCACAAATTCCAGGCTATCCGCGATTCGCGTCAGGCGCGACTTAACCGTCGGATAGCTGATACCAAACACTCGCTCCATTTCCTTGATCGAGCCGTGAGAACGAACGAACGCGGTGATAAAAACCTGATCTTCCATGGCCAGCCGTGCCAGTTGCGGAAGCTCGAAGCTACCTTCGATTGCGATATCTTTCTCGGCAATCCGGACCCGCTCAACGACGAGCGGCACGCCTCCGGTAAGTTGCGTCAGTTCCTGCCAATCTTTCGGTTTATTGACAGAAGACATAGCCGCTTATCAACTTTACTGACTTATAAATCAATATAATTAACTTTGTCAAGCAATAAATTTAATTTGTTGATATTTTGATTGTGAAACCTTAAAGCAGCACACAAGAAACGGCCTTGATTTTATCCAAACTCTCGATGACCCTGCAGACGGCCGGAAACGAAGGCCAAATCTCTTTGTTTGCCATCTCAGCATCGGTTGAAGCCTGCTGAACCCCCCGACTCCGGGCCGGCATCAAACAATTGACTTCCCTAGGTTTCGCACCTAGTCTTGAAGTGGTTCTTTTACAGGCCATCCCACCAGTGGGGGCGTCACGGCTTCGACGGAGATGCTTGCGGCCAGGAGGCATGCCGGGGTGCACACACCCGTAATCGCGTGCAAAATGATAATTGCCAATCAACAAATGGCATACGCAGCCTAACTAGTTTAGGCAGCCGCTTTCCACCGCTTCGCCCTTGGGCGGTGAGCGAGCGTCACACAGAGGGCTGCTCTTCCCCGCTACGTCTGGGCGGGGAGGCTAAGACCTCAGGCTAGCGGCTAGCGTTTCTTGTCCGTTCTGAGCGTGGGCCGCGAACGTCCCAGGGTAATGCCTGGGGCATGAACGCGAATAAGCATGTAGTCTCTTGACCAGTAACATTTTCGGACGCGGGTTCGACTCCCGCCGCCTCCACCACTACGCATTTTAATTTCGTACAATAGCATTCTGCCAGAGGCGATTCATCCGCAAGATTTTTCTCGCGGTCTCGCCGATTACAAACCAATTTCAACAATCGGATTGTTCCTAGCGGGAAAAAGCTGAAGGAGAAAACGCCGTGGTTAAATCTCCGCCTTGCCGTTCTAGGGGCAGGATCTACATAACTTCCTGTTTGCCGACCATCCGCCCAGAACCCGATCTTTCGGCTCCAACGAGCCGCTTCTTTTGCGCGTAGCTGAATCGATTCGCCGCCGCCGCAATTCAGGCTACTGAATGCAGCATTGCGGTTGTTGTTTCGTTCGAAAGCCTAGGCCTGTGGAACCGCGCTGAAGATGTCGACCAAGCGGTCCGCGATCATCTTGTCCTCGCCGTCCTTCAGTTGCCAAACGGCGAAGCCGAAGCTGTTGGGGTCGCTGGAGTGGCCATGATGCTCGCCGTGATTGTCAGCGGCGGGCGCGTCAGGATTGCGTCCCCGCATGCCGCTAGCACCTGCGCCCATGCTGCCGATAGCGATCGGCCGGGTGTCGGCCAGTTTCTGCATGACCTCCCGTCCGGTGATGTTGAGCTTCGAGGGATCGATCTGCCAGCTGTAACGCGGAGTCACGTTACCGAGAGCCTGGGGGTTGAACTGGCGAGGGAGCGCCATCACTCCGAACTTCTTCACCGCATCGGTGATGACTTGTGCGCGCTCGTCGTAGATCCTCAGCGAGGCGTCGAAGTCCTGATTGACGAAAATCTCGAGCGCCTTGAGCATGCCGAAAATGGTCTCTTTGCCGACCTTGCAGCAACGGCCGACCCGATCTTCCTGCGGGCTCATGTTCAGCAAGGCATAATGGATCAGCTCTTCCTTGCCGATCAGGATGCCGGCGGCCTGCGGTCCGCGAATGTCCTTGCCCCCGCTGAAGGTGACCATGTCGAAGCCGAGTGCCGGATACTCCCAGAGCCGCTCTTTCGGGGGCACGTCCGCGGCCGCATCGTTGAAGCTATAGAGGTTGTGTGCCCGCGCGATTTCGACCGTCTCCGGCCCGCTGACCTTGCCCTTGTCGGACAGGATATTGGTGAAGTGGATAGCCACCGTTTTCGGATTGATGGCGGCGATCATCTCTTCGCGCGTCTCGACTTCGACCAGCTTGGCCCCGGTCTGGCGGATCTGGTGATCAAACGGATATCGATGGGTCTTCTGGATGATGACTTCGTTCCTGGGGAACCCGCTGACGTCGGGAATGTCGCGCATGCGGGGCTCAAGGTCTTCGGTCATCATGCCGGCGTAGGCGACCACCATGGCTGCGGCTGCACCACCCGTTACCAGACCGGTGTATCCCGCGGGGGATTTACACAGTTTCGCGATGAACTTACCGGCTGCGATCTCAAGTTCGTCGAGCAAAACGAAGTGCTCGTTGCCTCTCCGCATCAGCTCTATGACTTCCGGCTTCATCACCGACCCGCCGATGACGGTTACGGTGCCGTTGATGTTGACGAGAGGGGTGACTCCCAGCTCGGAGTAGACGTCGCCAGTGGAACCAAGGCCGGTGGTGATGGGCACGATGGAGTCGCCGTCGACAGTTGGCGTGGGTGCCTTGGGTTTCTTGCCAAAGATGCTAGCCGCGCTTAACTTGGCGGAGCCGAACAGGGTACCGCCGGCGGCCCCAAGCGCAGCTAGAAATGAACGGCGATTCCAACCGAACTTCAAATTCATAAGTAGCGTCCCTCCAAAATCTCTCGCGAAACTACTTGTCAGCAAGCGCGGTGGTAGGAGTAACGACCCTTGCGCTGCCTACGATTTCAATTAGCGAATCGCCGGGAATCCATTCCAGAGCCATGCAGGCACGGGACGGAGCCTTGCCTGGGGAGAAATACGTCCCGTAAATTTTGTTCAACGCGTCGTATTGCGCTTTGTGCGCATCGAACCGTGCCTTTCCGGTCGGCATCGCGATACCGTCGGCGAGGGGCAGACAGAGAAAAACCTGGAGATGGATGATGCTGTCGATGGTGCAGCCGGCACGCTCGACCGACTTCCTGAGTGCGTCCATGGTGCGCGTGACGTGCTTTTCGAACGGATCCGTCACCAGGACGTGATCCTCTTTGGCGTAGCCGTCATTGGAACCCGTGCCGGAGAAATAGTAGATGCCATCGTGTGTGTGGTTACCGTCGCCGGAACGACGAAGCGTATCTCCGCCAGGTGCGTCCGCGGGTGCGCCTCCATGCGTGGGTGCACCAGCAGGAGCAGCCTGCTGGTGAGCAGCTTGTTGAGAGAAGAGCTTCGGCGAGCCGGCTACGAGAGCCGCAATCGCCGCGATCTTGCCAAAGAAGTTGCGTCGAGTGTTGATTGCCATGGAATTTCTCCTTCGGGTCTTTCCGTGGAGGAAAGCAAACCTGACGACGAGCCATCATAGCGCAGGGACGAATCGTGTATTGAGGATTCAGTCTCCCGCGAGGGATTACGCCACGACACCTGTTATTTCTCGTTTTCCCGAGTGACGGCAACCCGAAAGCTATTCCAGGGCCAGAAGTCGGCTCGAGGAGATCATGAATCGATTCCTCCAAGCCCGTTTCTGGCCAATCAATAGACGTTGATAGTTCGGTGGCCGCAAGCTCGTTTATCGGGACCAATCCGAAAACGCAGGCAGATAGCGAGGAGTTTCGGCGATTGTCCGCGGCGGACTTCCCAGAGACGACTTCTGGCATGGAACAACTTCCGGTTATCCTGTAATGCGGGCGCAATCACCAGATTGACTTCACGAACCTTCGGTTTTGCAAACTATGCGCCCACTAGCAGGTGGACTTTGCAAGCCTCGTTGGTGGAACAAATTTCCTCCTTCGCGCTTCCGGTTGCTTAGGATCGGGCGTTGATCACAACAACTGTCATTCGTAGAGAGGCAAGTCGAGACATCTAACGACTTATCGCGACAGGGGTTCAATCGTGACCGGCCCAATCGGTTTGCAGACTCGGGGGCCGCATTAAGGTTTGCATCACAACGCAATATTGTTCTGTTTTCTCCTGCAAGGCGCGCAGTTGTTCCGGTGTTGCTTTAGGTGCAGCAACATCGAAATGAAGATGAATGCTTTCAAAGCCTACCGGGACGTCTTTCGCAATGCCGAGGGTACCTCGGAGATCCATGTCTCCCTCTACCGTTACCTCAATGCGTTCGGTCGGTATGCCCATAGCCGCGGCCACCATCTGACACGTGATCTGCGCGCAAGCTGCCAACGCCCCAAGCAAAAGGTCACCGGAACAGGCGCCGGCACCGGCGCCTCCAACTCCGCTGTGCGCTTCGGCTTGGTAGATGGCACGTCCGATATCGACGGAGCAGGCCACCGGAACATCGGTCTGTCCACCTTTCGCACGGATTTTGATTTTCGATGTAGTGGGGTCATTGCGGTATTGCTCTTTCAGCGGCTTCTGAAGCGATCGAATATCCATGGCAACCTCGTTCCTATTCTTGGCCATTTTTGCTGGCCCCAGACAGCTTCCGGCCATGCCGTGTTGAAGCCGCTGCACCTGCATGGTAGCATCGGTGGGCATCGGGGGGGCCGTGCCTAAATTTGTCATCGAGCGGGAAATCCCGGGCGCCGGAAATCTGACGGAAGCCCAATTACGGGAAGTTTCCCAAAAGTCGGTCAACGTTCTGAAGGCGTTGGGGCCCGAGATCCAGTGGCTCCATAGTTACGTAACCGGCGATAAAGTGTACTGCGTCTATCTCGCCCCGGACGAAGCTATCATCCAGGAACACGCCAAGCGCGTTGGCATTCCTGCCAACCGCATTTCTGCTGTGCGGCGACTTCTCGACCCGACAATGGGTGGTGGATAAGCTCAGGTTAAAATTTCCAGTGTGGGAGTTTCGTTCGACGCCAGCGCCCGCGCAGCTAGCTTACCGACAACTAGCAATAGGGAGAGGATGTCTCGGGCATCAGCACTTCTTCAATAGCTTTTTCGACCGGCAAAGCCCAACCTTCTGACCACGCCTTTTTGCCAGCCCTGTCAGTCAACGACTGCCGGGCCGCCTGCAAACTTGTTTCCAGTTTCACTTGTTCCGCCGCAGTGAGCGGAGCGCCAATATTTTGGCGCAACGCAGCCGCGGCACCTGCCAGCCGCAGCGAACGCTCGGCCTCGTGTTGAGCAGCCGCCGAGCATGCGGAACACTCCAACAAGCGAGCAATTCCGCGTTTGTGATCCAGTTCTTGAAAGAGTTTTATGCTTTCGGCGTATAGAGAGTGCGCGGCGGAATAGTTTCCCTGTTCTCTTGCCAGACTCCCAAGATCGGCAAGCGTTCCAGCAATGCCCCACCGGTCCCCGAGCTCGCGAAAAATTTCCAAGCCTTGTTCATACAACGTCCGCGCGGCGGCGGTGTCACCATCATCACGTGCAACATCGCCCTGGTAGTTCAGCGACCAGGCGATGCCTGTCCGGTCTCCTAGTTCTCGGAAGATCGAAAGGCATTCCGCCTGTAGCGGGCGCACGCGGTCATAGTCTCCCTGTACCTTGAGGACATTGGCCAGGTTACTAAGCGCGCGGGCGACGGCCTTCCGATCGCCCAGTTCTCTCCACAGCAAAAGGCTTTCTTCAAACAGGGCGCGCGATCTGGCCACGTCTCCCCGGTCGCAAGCCAAAACAGCCAGTGCGTTTTGACAGACAGCGACGCCGGTTTTGTCCCCCAACTGATGCGCGATGTCCTGACTTTCGCCGATCATCGTATCCGCCGAGGCGTAATCTCCCTGCTCCCCGGCGAGCACCCCTGCGGCAAACAGCGCTCGCGCCCGCGGCTTCGTAAGAACCTGCGCTCCTGCGAGGTTCAGCAGCTTACCCAGCCTGTCCCTGCCTTCGGCGAGATACTCTCGAGTCTCCCAAAAACGAAACAGCGCTGTCCCGAGACGCAGGCCCCACTCCGCATCTCCGGTTTCTGTGAGCCAGTCAAGGCCGGCACGAAAATTGTCGTATTCGAGCGCGAAGCGTTCCTGCCATTCCGCTGGTTGCACACGGCACTGTTCCGTAGCCTCTTCTTCTGCCAGCACCAGGCAGTAGGCGGCATGAGCGCGTTTCGTCAAGGGCAGTTCTCCGCTTGCCTCCAGCTTTTCCAGAGCGTATTCCCGCATCGTGTCCAGCATGACAAACCGCGATTCCCCTTTCGAGGGCTCGACTTGCTGCACCAGGCTTTTGTCCACCATGGATGCCATACCGTCGAGCAGGTCCAAATCGAGATCGACTTTGGTGTCGCAAACGGCTTCCACGCCTTCCAGATTGCAGCCGCCCACGAACACCGATAATCTTCGAAAAAGCTTCTGCTCGGGAGCACTCAACAGGTCGTAGCTCCAGTCGATCGCGGCACGAAGCGTCTGTTGCCGCTGCGGCAGGTCCCGCGCGCCTCCAGTCAATAGTTGCAACCGGCTTGCCAGGCGCGTCAGCATCAAAGGGGGCGAAAGGACTTTGACGCGAGCAGCGGCGAGCTCAATCGCCAGAGGCAGCCCATCCAACCGGGCGCAAATCTCGGCAACGACAGGTGCATTTTCTGGATTAAGCCCAAAATCTGGCTTGGCGGCGACAGCGCGTTGTACGAACAGCGCGACTGCCGGGCACCGAGACAGGATTTCCACTGAGGGCTTGGAACGCGAATCCGGCAGCGCCAGCGGGGGCACCGGAAATTCATGTTCTCCGTACACGTGCAACGCTGCTCGGCTGGTTACCATGATTCTGAGATTGGGACAACTTGCCAGGAGGTCGGCCACGGTAGGCGCCGCCTGAACCAGATGCTCGAAATTGTCCAGCAGGAGCAGGATGGGCGCGCGCGATGAGTCTTGTAAATTGCGCTTGAGTATTTCGAGCGCCGACTGACCTCCGGCCTCCCGGATTCCCAACGCCTGAACGATCGTGGCAGCAATCAAGCCCGGATCGTTTAGTGCGGAAAGGGGAACAAAATAGGCGCCGCCCGGAAAGCGCTCGGCAAGGCCGCCCGCCACCTGCACCGCAAGCCGCGTTTTGCCGATCCCGCCCAGACCCGTAATGGTGACCAGGCGCACATCCTGACGCAGCAGGAGTTCTTTGACGGCGGCTATTTCTTTTTCCCGTCCCACGAACCCGGTTCGCTGCACAGGAAGGTTCGCCGTGAGGGTCTCGACGTGCTCAACTGGCTTCTCCGAGAAGTGGTCTCGTATGGCTGCAAACTCCCGCGCCAGATATCGGGTAAAGATGTTTCGTGCCGGGCGGGAGTTTGACGTTACAGGCGCGGCGTTGACAACAGCCAAGGAGGCTTTTTCCGTTTCCCCCTGGAGTCGCTTTAAGGCCAAGCCAATGTCGGCGGCACGCTGGAAGCGATTCTCGCGTTTTTTTTCCAGCGCTCTTGCAAGGATGATTTCCAGAGCGGCGGGTAAGGACGAATTCGCCTTTGTGGCAGCGGCTGGCTTCGCATTCAGGATCGCATCCATCAGCAGTACACGATTCTTGCCAACGAAGGGTCGGCGGCCGGTGGCCATTTCGTACAGGACTACACCGAAAGAAAACAGATCGCTGCGCGCGTCAATCTCTTCTCCGCGCACTTGCTCCGGAGACATATAGGAAGTTGTGCCCGGAATAACGCCATCCAGGGTAAGCGCCTCCTCCTCGGATTGGTCTTCGAATTGGCCTACCGCGACCTGAGGGCCGAACACCTTGGCCAACCCGAAATCCAGGATCTTCATCCGCCTGTGGCCGACGATGAACATATTTCCCGGCTTCATGTCCCGGTGGATAATCCCTTTCGCATGCGCCGCTTCCAGGGCGTCGGATGCCTGAATTCCAAAATCCAAGAGCTCGTCGTTTGAAATCGGTCCTTCTCGGATTCGCTGGTTTAGGCTCACCCCTTCCAGCAATTCCATGACGATCACCGGCTGATGATCATGCTCTTCCACTTCATAGATCGTGCAGATGTTGGGGTGATTCAAGGAAGAGGCGGCGCGGGCTTCGCGGGCAAACCGCCGGAGCGCTCTCTCGTCACCGATCAGCTTCTCTGGCAGGAGTT
>JBEKDY010000229.1:0-7100 GCA_050014115.1 Candidatus Sulfotelmatobacter sp.
ACCCCGCTGGAGCAGGCCGTGCTCGGCGCCGAGAAAAATTTCCTCGCAGCGGTGAAGAAAGGCGATCCCGCATTCCTGAAGCGCACGTTCACCGACGACTATTTCTTCGTAGGATTCGACGGCGAAGTCGCCGACCGCGAAGAGACGCTCGAAATGCTCGGCGACGGCGGCCTCGACATCATGCCCTACAATTTCAAAGTAGTCGCTGAAGGCGACAACACCGCCATCGTCACCTATGACGTGGTCCTGCAAGTGCCGCCCACGGAAGATGAAGGCCCGCCCCCGCGCTACCAGCACTTCAGTTCACTCTGGGTAAAGCGTGCCGGAGAATGGAAGTTAAAGTTCCAGCAAGCCACGCCGTCACACTGGGGAGACTGGTAGAAAGCAGGGGCTAGGGATTAGGGGCTAGTAACTGACCACCAGGGCTTTGCTAGCCCCTGGCCCCTAATCCCTAACCCCTGCTCTCACCCCACAATCTTATACGGCCGCATCATTTCATTGTCTTCGTGTTCCAGCACGTGGCAATGCCACACGTAGCGGAACTCGTCGCCGGGTTTTACCGGCGTCCCTGCGGGCAGATCGAATTTCGCGATGACCCGCGTCACGTATCCGGCGTAAGTCTTGATCGTATCTTTCCACGCCGGCCGCTCGTTCGATTCCGGCGCCATCGGAATGCCGGTATGCACCATCTTCCCCGTCTGATTGAAAGTCTTGGTATCGAAGGGCTGCCGGTTCAGCACCTGAAACTGCACCAGATGCATGTGCATGGGATGCACGTCCCCGGTAGCATTCGCGAACGACCAGATTTCCATCGTGCCAGCCTTGGGGTCTTCCGTGATGGGGTCGTCCCAGTGTTTCTGCCCGAGCAGCCCGATCATGGTGTAACCGTCGGGAGCGCGGTCCATTTCAGTGAGCGCCAGCGTCCGCTCCCGCACCGCATGCGCTGGATCGAGCGGAGTCCACGGCGCGAGAGTATCGGGCAGCGAACTAGTGTCCTTGCCCGCAAGGGGCTTAGTCACTTTGAAAAGCATCACGTCCGTGGGGACAATCTCTCCGCCTCGCGCGTAGGGCGCCGGAGCGTCATTGAGGAGAGCAAAGTTCTGCCCCTGAAATTCCGAGAAGTCGATGACAAGGTCGAAGCGCTCCCCGGGCGAGAAAATTAAGTAATGCGTGCTGAGCGGCGCCGGGAGCAGTCCACCATCGCTGCCGATCTGACGGAACGGAGGAGCGTCCGCCGGCCCGCCGTTGCGTTTGCCCGCGGCATCGGCAGGAACCAGCGTCAGATGATAAAAGCGCGAGTTCGAACCATTGATCAGGCGAAACCGGTACTTGCGCGGCTCCACTTCGAGAAAAGGAGCAGCCTTGCCATTCACGCAGATCATGTCGCCGAAAAATTCCTGCATCCACATGGGATGCGTGCCATTTTTCGGCGGAGGATAGAGCAGCGACCCATCCACTCCAAATTTGCGGTCCTGAATCAGTAGCGGAATTTCGTAGGCGCCGCTCGGCAGGTTGAGAGCATCCTCCTCGGCGTCGCGAATCAGATAGCAGCCCGCCAGTCCTGCATAAACATTCAGCCGCGTAATGCCCAGCGCATGATCGTGATACCACAGCGTAGTAGCGGCCTGGTCGTTGGGATAGCGGGCCGGGTCGGCGGCAGCCACCGCACCGGCTTTGCCGTCGGACGTAACCCAGGCGTCGGGATAGCCGTCGCTATCGGGGAGAACCTGCGCGCCGTGCAGGTGTGTCACCGTGCGGACCTCCGGCACGCCCGCTTCCGATCCATGAATCGTAGGGTCCACAGGAAGAAAGTGCCGCGTGGGCAATTGGTTCGACCACTTCACACTCAGCGGCTCACCCCGGCGCACCTCAAACGTGGGCCCCGGCCACATCCCGCTGTATCCCCACATGGTTGCCGCGGGAAGGTCGCGATGCGCTTTGTGTTGGAATGGCACGATTCGTACCGGCACCGGCCCAGCCCCAGGTTTCGGTCGCAGTACCGGAGGAATCGAGAGCGGAGTCACATAGCTGGCCAGCGCACCAGCCGCTTCCGCCTGATGAAACTCAGGAATCGCCCCGGCTTCCGACGTGGGCCCCATCTTCATGCCCGCGTTCATTCCCGGGTTTATGGAATGACTCGCGTCCGCCTGTTGCGCCAGCAGCCGTCGCGGCCCGGCCACCAGACCTGCGCTGGCGCATAGCCCCATTCGCAGCAACTCGCGTCGACTCAATCCCAAGCACATTCTCCGGATGACTTTTTTGGCGCTGGATTCAAAAGGTGAGAATTCCCGCCCGCGTTACTAAGAATGATTTCATGCAGCAAGCCTCCCGCTGTGTGAAAATCCGGTTAAAATTCCGCAGCGACAGCCGCCCGGCGTCCAATCTCCAAAGCACGATCTTCTTCGCGACCTCCGCGGCCTTTCTCTGCGATCTCAGCGGTTAAAAGCTCGAACCTCGCTAAAGAACCCTAAAAGCCTTTCACCGCGAAGCCCGCAAAGAAATCCAACGTCGAAAAAAGCCGGCCAGGGAAGATCTCCCCGGCCGGCCAAATTGTGCTTTGCAATCCGGCTGGCGCCGAACTGCGCTTTACGGTTAAAAGTTAAATGCGTCGAACAAGTCGTCAATGGCCGGGCTGTTGATCGGCACATACGGATTGCTCTTCAACACTTTCGGGTTTGGCAGGTTGTCGCGGCTGCGGGCCGTCAGCGGGCCCAGGCCGAAATTCCGCTCGATGAATTTCGTGATCGAAACATGGTCTCCGTAGGAGTGGTTGACGTGTCCGCCTACGGTGAACGGCGAAACGATCAGCAACGGAATGCGCGTGCCGTCTCCGAAGAAGTCGACGGGCTGAATGTAGCCGGAATCATAGTAGCCGCCGCCTTCATCCTCCGTAATGAAGATCGCGGTGCTGGCCCACACTTCCGGGTTGGCCTGCACTGCGGTCACAATGTTTTTCACGAACCCTTCGAACACTTCGAGCTTCGAAGACGCGGGATGACCATCCGAAGGCCAGCCCGGCTTCACGATCGACACGGCCGGCAGGTCGTTCGCCTTGATGTCTTCGTAAATGTTCTGCGAGTCCTGGATGTGCTCCGTGCGGAGCGTGGCATTGGTCATGATGTCGGTAGCGTAGTTGAACGGGTTGCAGATGTTGCAGTAGGTGTTAAGCGGGTTGGCGAAGGTCGGGTCCGACAGGAACACGTTCCAGCCGTCTCCGTAGTATTTCCACGAAACGCCCTTGTCGTTGAGCGCATCGCCAATGTGGCGAACCGACGATCCGGGAAGAGTGAACGGGGAAATAGATAGCGACGAAGACCCGTCACCGTTGAAACCAGGGTCGTAGTTGTTCAGGATGTAGTAGTGCCCGGCATCGCAATTCGGGGCGACCGGCCGGGGCAGCGACTCCAGGTAGTTCACGATGGCGGGCACGCCGGGCTGGCTCAGGTCGGCGCAATTGACGTAGCTTCCGCCGCCCGACCCGTTTGAAGCTCCGTATCCATCTGAGTCGTACCAGTTGTTAGTTCCGGGTTGCGGGTTCGGGTTGTCGATCTGGGCAGCGGGCGGGGTAAGCGCGTTCCCGTTCCCGTCGCTGTACCAGATCGAATCGGCAAACCCGAACTCGATGTGGTTCGCCATAGTCCCGCCCATCACCGATTGGTGGAAGTTGTCGCTTAGCGTGTAGTTGTCGGCCAGTTTCTTCATGTAGGGCGCATCGCCTTTGGCCACGTTGAAAAACTCCATGGCGGTAGAGCCTTCACCGGTGCCCAGCCAGCTGGTCGGCGGGTTGAGGCTGCCAGTCGAGCAAGTGTCGCTGCCGCAGCCGATGGTAACTTCGACCCACGGGAACAGGTCGCTCAGACAGCCGCTCGGGTTATCGGCCGTCGCCGTGGCCGCGCTGCAATCCGTCTGCTGCCACATCTGGTAAAAGCGGTGCACTGGGCTATTGGCATAGTCGTTGTAAGTGAGCGTAGGAGAAGTGAGCTGAAAGGCGCCCTCGGGCAGGCTGAACACGTCGGGAATACGAGTGTCGGCTTCAGCGTACGGAGCCAGGCCAGTGCCGCCAATCGTCAAATCGACGTAGTAGCTGGGAAAAAGTTGTCCCGGCTCAATCAGTTTAGCCAGAGCTAAGGTAGGAATGTATGGGTTCTCGGGGCCGCCAGCCACCACGGGCGGATTGTTGGCGTAGAGAGTCTTTTCCGGAGGGCTGATGGCGAACAGGCCGGTTCCCACTGTTGTGCTATCCACCGCGCTGTATTGTGCCGACAACGAGTAATTGGGGCCGGGAGTTCCATCCTCGTTAATGATTCCCTTGGAGAGTAGATTGGAAACCGTCTCTCCCTTCTTGGGCTTGTAGGTGGCATACACGTGATCGAAGCTGCGGTTTTCGCCAATGATCACGATGACGTGCTTGATCGGGGTTGCAGTCTTAGGATTTCCCTGAGCAGCGGCCGGAACCGGGGCTCCCAAGTTGGCGATAAGCGCAAACAGGCTCACGCCAACAGCAACATGCTGCCTGGCGCTAGCCAGGAAACTTTGAGGTGACATTGCGTTCTTCCTCCTGTGGAAACTGATGGAAACGGATGGAACAATGGAACGATGGAAAACCAATCCGGCTACTCTGCGGCGTGAGCGTTGCAGCAGCGTTAACCCAACATGAAAGTCGCGTGAAAAGAAATCCACAGGCCAGTCAGCCGATTCCCATGCCCACCGGCGGAGCCTCAGAAAGAGAGTTGGTTTCGCGCCTCCCTTTGCGACCTTTGCGGCCTTCCTTTGCGTCCTTCGCGGTTAAAAGCTTTTAAAAAGCCCTTGACTGCAAAGGAAGGCCGCAAAGGTCGCAAAGTAAACCGTAAATCAGTTCCTCGCCCCAGAGCCCTCCGGCTGGCGAACCGCGCTCCACGTGTAATTGCTGGGACGAACGTTTTCTCCGTGCTGGTCGTAGCCGCCTTCCACTCCCTCAATGGCAAACTTTCCCGCCATCTTGTCACCGTCCACCACTCCCCTGAAAATCAGGCTGAAGGGATGCGCTCCCTGAAAATCGAGAGTGAAGCTGACGTTCTTGCCCTCAATCGTGCCCGAGACTTTAGGACTTCCCAGCTGCCCCTGGTAGCTCCCCGTAAGTCTTGACTCGGCCTGTTCCAGTTGCACCGTGCCGCTCGCCGTACCCAGGCGAGCTTCCCACGATATTTGCCATTTCCCGCTGACGCTCGCCGGCCTGCTTGCCGTCTCGGCCACCGAAGCCTGCCCAAACATCACCGCAAAAACCAGCAGCCAGAAATAAGCCCGTCGCCCCTTCATCATTCGTCCCTCCTGTATGCGCCGGTACGCGCCGGCGAAAACCGGGTGCCCCACTTCTCGCGTCCTTTGGCGAGAAGTGGGAACCACCGGCGCGTCCAGCTTTGGTCTTTCTTTGGCCCCTCAACTTCCAACTTCAACTTCCAACTTTCAGTTCCCGAAATTAAACGCGTCAAACAAATCGTCGAGCGCCGGGCTGTTGGTCGGTACATACGGATTGCCGGCTTTGGTGGTCGGGTTGGGAAAGTTGTCCCGGCTGGTGCCGGTGATGGTTGGGAGGCTCCAGTTTCTCTCGATGAACTTGATGAGCGAAACATGGTCGCCGTAGCTGTGATTGATCACACCGCCAGTCGAGTAGGGAGAGATGACGACCAGCGGAATCCGCGTGCCATCACCGAAGAAATCCACAGGCTGAATGTAGCCGGAGTCGTAATAGCCGCCGCCTTCGTCGAAGGTGACGAACACAGCGGTGCTCGCCCACAGAGTCGGGTTGGCCTGCAGCTGGGTGACGATCTTCTTCACGAAGCCTTCAAACAGATCCAGCTTCGACGACGAGGGGTGCCCATCGGTGAATCCGCTGGGTTTAACGATGGAAACGGCCGGCAACTTCCCATCGATCAGGTCTTCGTACAGCTGCCTCGTGTCCTGGATGTGGGCCTCGCGCTGAGCGGGGACGGTCATCACGTCAGTGGCGTATTGGAAGGGGTTGCAGATGCTGCAATAGCGGTCATAAGGATTCGCTCCGGTTGGGTCAGAGGTGTAAAGATCCCAGCCTTCTCCGAAGTAGGTATAGGACAAGCCAGCCGCCGAAAGCACATCGCCGATGTGATGCTGCGCCGTCGGTGGAATCGTGAATGGCGTGTACTGAATGTCCAGGGTTCCGTCGCCGACGAAGCCTGGGTTGTAATTGTTGAGCAGGTAGTAGGCGCCGGCGGCGCATCGCGGACTGATGGGCGGATTCAGCGACTGCAAATAGTTCTCGACCGCGGTGACACCGGGCTGCGTGCTGTCGCTGCAATTGCTGTAGCTGCCGCCCGAGTAGCCATCCTGATCGTAGTAGTTGTTCGTCCCTGCCTGCGGATCGGGATTTTCAATCTCATTGGTTGGGGGAGTCAGGAGATTACCGTTGCCGTCGCTGTAGGCAAGTGCGTCGGCGTAGCCGAACATGATGTGGTTGGCCCCGGTTCCACCTTCCACGGACTGATGGAAGTTATCGCTGATCGTGTACTGCTCAGCCAGTTCCTTGAAGTAAGGAGCATCGCCTTTCGCCACGTTGAAGAACGCCAGGGCCGTGGATCCTTCCCCGGTGTTGAGGGTCCCAGGCGGCGGATTGCCGTTGCTTCCCGCTCCAATCGTGGTTTCCACCCAGGAAAACAGATCGTTCAGGCAACCGCTGGGGTTGCTCGAAGTTGCCGTGTCCACGCTGCAATCGGTCTGCTGCCACATCTGATAAAAGCGGTGTACCGGGCTGGCCGCGTAAGCGTCATATGGAAGCGTCGCGGAAGTGAGCTGAAACACGCCCGAGCCCAGACTTTCGACGTTAGGAATGCGCGTGTCCGGAATGGAGTGCGCCAGGCCCGTCGCCCCGGTGAGCAGGTACTTGTTATAGGTCGGAAACAATCCCGGCTCTGCCAGCTTGGCCAAAGACAAAGTGACAAACGGCGCCGGGCTGCTGTCACTGGCGGTCGTGGGAGCTCCGCCGGTTTCGGGCGCGGGAATGTTGTAATAAGCCGCTTTGCTGCCCGGGGAGATTTCGAAAGCGCCGCTATCCACGGCGCTGTACTGCGCGGAAAGTCCGTAGTTGATGC
>JBEKDY010000230.1:0-7067 GCA_050014115.1 Candidatus Sulfotelmatobacter sp.
CGGTAGCCATCTTATTCCACCTGACTCTTTGCTTTGGTCTCGGGAGTTGCTGTGCTGGCGCTGGTTCCCACCGGCGCTCTTGTAGGAGACAGTGACTTCACGTAAGCCACCAGAGCGTTCACTTGCTCCTCGCTGACCAGGCCCTGAAATGTGGGCATGATCGGCTGGAATCCCTTCACTCTTTTCGCGCCGGGATCGAGGATGCACTCACGGATGTAGTTCTCGTCTGCGACCAAGGTGCGACCGTCTGCCAAAGCCACGGGGTTGCCGAATACTCCATGCAGATTCGGTCCGCGCCCCTGGGCGTCGGAGCGATGGCAAGTGGAGCAACCAAGCTCGGCGAAAATCTTTTCTCCGGTCACGGAAAGCGGGCCGGCAGGACCGCCGCTCATCCACGCTTCATACTGCGCGGGCTCCATCACCACGATGGAGCCGATCATGCCCGAATGCTGGGTGCCGCAGTATTCGGCGCAGAACAAATGATAGGTGCCGGGCTTGGTGGCGCGGAACCAGGCGACGGTGTAGCGGCCGGGCAGCACGTCTTGCTTCATGCGGAAAACCGGAACGTAGAAGCTGTGAATCACGTCCTGCGATGTCATGATCAGCTTCACGTCGCGGCCCACGGGCACGTGAAGTTCGTTAATCTCGCGCTGGCCCTCGGCGTGTTCCAGCTTCCACATCCATTGTTTCGCGACCACGTAAACTTCCGTGGCATCGCGCGGAGGCGTGCGCTGCTTGAAGAAAACCAGCGCTCCCCAAACAAAGAAGACCAAGAAAACACAGAACGGAATAATCGTCCAGGTCAGTTCCAGCGGCGTCGACCCATCGATCTGCTCGGCGTCGACACCGGCGCGACTGCGGTAACGGGCGGCAAAGTACAGCAGGCAGGTGAATACCAGAAGCGCGACCATCCCGCACACGACCAGCAGGAAGATGTAGATCGCGTCGACCTGGCCCGCCATGGACGAGGCCCGCTCCGGCCACAATGGAAGATTGTCGAACATATCTCCTTAAACTCTTTTCGTTAAACGCCCGCCCTTGCTATACCTCACCCAAATGCGCCGGCCCGGCTCGCTTCGCCGCGCCCGCCGGTCCCATGCGAAACAGGATGAAAAGCATTGCACCCAAAATTAAAATCGTGATCCCCGCTCCCAGTTGCAAAATGTTGCTTACGATCGCGCCGTATTTTCCAGTCGCCGGATCGTAGTGATAGCAGTAGAGCAAGATCGCGTCGACCGGACTGCCGATCTTGTTTTGCGAAGCCTCTACCAATCCCAGGCGTAAATCTTTCGGTGGAAAATCCACGCCGTAGAAGTATCGGGAAATTTTTCCTTGCGGCGTGAGCACCATGATCGCAGTCGCGTGCGCATACTGGTTGATTTTCGGATCGTACTGATACTGGAAGCCGACCGCCTTGGTCAGCGCGTTGATCGCGTCCGGCTGTCCCGTCAGAAAATGCCACCCCTGCTGCGCGCCCTGACGTCCGTAACGCTGGACGTATTCTTTCTTCTTCGCGGCGCCAAGTTCGGGCGTGTCTTTCGGATCAAAGCTGACGGTGATGACGTCATATTCTTCGCCCAGGTTGAAGCTCACCATCTTCATCGCGCCGGTGAGTCCAAGCAAGACTTCGCCGCACAGCATGGTGCAGTTGTAATACGCGAGATCGAGAATGATCGGCTTGCGTCCGAAGTAGTCGCCAAGCTTCACGTTCTTTCCGGTCTCGTCGCGGAATGCGATGTCGGTCGGGACCTGGCCATCGAGATGCTGCTCGATGCCAACGTTCTCCAGCTTCGGCGGACGAACGTTGGCCGGCGGAGACGTGATGCCCTTCGACATCATCTGCGCGAAAGCGGACGACGCCAGCAGCACGATCGCGACGAACATCCGCGCCGATCGCGCCGAGACAAGCGAATTGAGAGCACGGAAATGCTTCACTTCGAACTTCCCTTCTTCGACTTCGCTTTCGCCTTGACCGCGTCGTGCGTTTCCGCGCTCTGGCCTGCAGCCTGCGAACGCACGGGCAGGCCGCGTTGCGCGATCAGATCCATGGCACGCCCGATGGGGATTCGCACCGTGACGTGGTTGTCGTCGACGTAGCCGTAGCTGTTGAGCTTTTCCTCTTCCGCCATGCGGTCGTCGTTCAACTCAGTCCGCTCGTCAATTTCCAATCGCGGCGCGGGAAAATTATCTTTCAGGTAATCCTTGTAGCCCTCGGCCAGGTTCCGCGTGTCCTTGGGAACGTTTGTCGCCAGCGGACTCACCTCGGGCTGAGCTTTCCCTGCTCGCTCGTCCAGGAGTTTGTAGAAACCGAACGCCACCAGGAATGCAACTAAGCAAAGCGCTCCCACCCCAGCGATGTAATAGAGCACTCCCGCCGCGCTAAGGTCTTCGCGCTCGAACGAGCCGTGTCCGTACGGGTTGTTACTCGGTTTGGCGTCGCTGCTCATATCTTGTTACTCGCTTTTTCTAACGTCGGCTTTTCTAACGTCGTGTTCTCTACCTCAGACTGCTCCACTCATCCGTGATGCGCAGGCTCCAGTACTTCTCCAGCCGAGGGATCATAGGCCGGAAGCAGAGGCAGCGCGCCCAGGTTATAGAAAAAGTAAGCCAGCCAGAAACCGCCGATGGCGATGGGCACGACGATATCCGCCAGTGTCACGCTCAAAGTCTTGGAAAAATTCGGTTCGATGATCCAGAACATATCGAAGTAGCGCATCAGCAGCATCCATACCGCCAGCCACACCAGCTTGCGAATATCGCGCTTGAAAGGCCGCGACAGAAGAATCACGAACGGGACAGCGAAACCAAACACAACCAGAATTAACCCAATCGATGCCCAGCCGCCGTGCAGTCGCGTCATGTAAAACGTGATTTCCGTGGGCAGGTTGCCGGCCCAGATGATGAGCCACTGCGAAAAATTGAAATACGCCCACATCATGAGGAACGCCAGCATCCATTTGCCGTGGTCGTGGACAAAATCGGGTTTCAACATTTCCGACATGGGTTTGTAGTCGAAGAGAATGCGCTCGACGACCACGGCGAAGCACATGGCGGAAAGAACTTCGCCGATGAGAACAACCAGCCCGAAGATGGTCGAAATCCAACTCGGGTCGAGCGACATGACCCAATCGATGGCGGCGAACGAAATCGTGAATCCGTAGAGGATGAGGCCGGGTCCGGCAATCGCTTTGAACCGGCTCGTGGGGTCGAGAGAGCCGGGGTGGTCGGTTGTCTTCGACCACTTCGTGAGCAGAAAAGAGAGCAGATTCCAGATGGCGAAATAAAAAACGGCGCGCATCAGGAAGCCGCGAGGGTTCAGGTAATCCGCAATGATGAAGCTGTGTTTTTCCAGGTGCTCGCGAATGTGCTGATCCGGGATTGCCGCAAGGGGCATCGTCCACGGATAAATCTGCCGCTGGTATACCGCGATCAGGAGCGGAATGAACAGAAACGCCAGCAGCGGCACCGTGCGCATAGCCGCGCCCAGGATGCGGCGAATCACCATTCCCCAGCCGCCGCCGGTGAGATGACGGATCATCAGAATCGCCATCGAGCCCAAAGCCACGCCCAGCCACAACATGAAACCGAGCAGGTACGCGCGATAGAACTGCTGCGGCTGGATGAAAGCCAGGATCACGGCTATGACTCCGAAGACGGCGCCAACGATCAGCGACCGCCGCGAGATCTTCCCGACAATCTGCGGCGCCGTCAAATCGAGATATGGAGTGGTCGCCGCGCTCATTTCGCTTCTTCCTTCTCTGGCTCCTCTGGCTTTTCCTTCGGCTCTTCTCGTTCTGAGGCGGCCGAATGGGTTGCGGGTGCGATTACGGGCAGCGTCGCGCCATTTCCTGGCTCAGTAAATTTCGGCGGCACCGACGGAACACTCTGCCCGGCGGGAACGTCAGCCATAGTCGCGTTCTGGC
Source organism: Candidatus Sulfotelmatobacter sp. (assembly GCA_050014115.1). Lineage (GTDB taxonomy): Bacteria > Acidobacteriota > Terriglobia > Terriglobales > Acidobacteriaceae > Sulfotelmatobacter. Next base: position 3,924 of record JBEKDY010000230.1, read on the forward strand.
TCAACTGCAGGGCGCGGACATAGGACACGATGTCCCAGCGGTCGCGCGCAGGAATCTGCGAGGAATAATCGGGCATGATGCCGAAACCCTCGGTGATTACGTCGTAGAAATATCCCACGGGAGCTTTCTGCAAACGCGGGATGTGAAACGAGGGCGGCTTGCGCGCGAATCCCCGCGAAGGAACGAAGCCATTGCCGTCTCCCACGCGGGAATGGCACGGCGCACAGAAAATGTTGTAGCGCTCGCGGCCGCGGTCGAGAACTTCTCTGGTCACGGGAAAAGGCATGTAGTCGCCGGGAGTGTTGCCAATTTTTCCGGTATAGAAATAGGTGTCTCCGTGCAACTCTCCGCGCGCCACGGTGCCTTCGACGGGAGGACGAGCCGAGCGCTGGTCGGGGAAGAAGTCGCTCTTTGCCAGAGGATTCACGCGCGGCTGCACTTGCATGTCGAGCCGGCAGGCGGAGGAAATGGCGAACAACGCCAGCAGAGTTACAAAGGAAACTACCATCGAGCTTCGCCCGACGGGAGGGGCGAGAACGCCCCTCCCCACACGATTCGTGGCGCTGCACACACCTTTCTCGGATTGACGGAGACGCCGCATACTAGCTGGGCACCTCCGAAACCGAGCGCGGTGCAAGCCCCTCCAGAAATTTGCGCGTGCCGGACGCGTCGTACTTTTTGTCGGAGGAAAACACGATCAGAAAGAAGCGATCTTTCGACGCCAGCGCGAAGCGTGGCACGTTGAACACCGGGTGATAAGGCATGGGCAGGCCGTTCAATGCCAACATGCCGAAGACCGCCGAGATTCCGGCAAAAAGAATCGTCATCTCGAACGTAATCACGATGAAGGCAGGCCAGGAGTGATATGGCTTGCCGCCTACGTTGATCGGATAGTCGACGGCGGACATCCAGTACTGCATCAGGTAGCCGGTCAGGCCGCCGACAATGCCGCCGATCAGCACGACCAGCGGCACTTCATCGTGATGGAATCCGATTTCTTCAGCCAGGCCCTCGATGGGGAACGGGCTGTAGGCATCGATCTTCTGGTAGCCGGCCTCGTGCGTGTACTTGGCGGCGTCGATGAGCGCCTGCGGGGAATCGAATTCCGCCATCATGCCGTAGATGGGATCGCGCTTCATATTATGAACCTCGACACCATGAACCTCGACACCATGGCCCCCGATACTGCGCCCGGCATCATTCTTTGACCTCCGCCTCGGGCAAGAGCGTGCGCATTTCGAAGATCGAGATCGCCGGCAGGATGCGCAGGAACAGGAACATGGCGGCAAGGAACATGCCGATGGTGCCGATGTAGGTCATCCAATCCCACCGCGTCGGGTAGTACATACCCCATGACGACGTAAGGAAATCGCGGCTCAGGCTGACGACCACGATAATGAACCGCTCCAGCCACATGCCCACAAGAATCACGCCGGAGATGATGAACAGACCGACCGGACTAGTGCGCAGCTTACGAATCCACAACGTCTGCGGAATAAAGATGTTGCAGGCCAGCAGCATATAGTAGGGAACGGCATAGGGTCCGTGGAGGCGATTCCACAGCGTGAAGGCATCATAGCGATCGCCGCTATACCAACCCATGAAGGCTTCAATGCCATAACCGTAGGCGACGATGAGCCCGGTAGCGAGCATGACTTTCGCCGAATTCTGCAGATGTCGTTCGGTGATGAAATCTTCCAGGCCGTAGATCTTGCGGATGGGGATGGCCAGCATCAACACCATGGCAAAGCCGGAATAGATGGCGCCCGCAACGAAGTAGGGCGGGAAGATCGTGGTATGCCATCCCGGAACAATGCCGATCGCGAAATCGAAACTCACCACCGTATGCACGGAAAGCACCAAAGGCGTCGCCAGGCCGGCGAGCAAGAGGTAAGCAGTTTCGTAACGGTGCCAGTGCCGTGCGGATCCGCGCCAGCCCATGGAGAACATGCCGTAGATAATCTTCAGCGCTTTATTGTCAGTGCGGTCGCGCAAGGTCCCTAGATCAGGGATCAAACCGATGAACCAGAACAGCGCTGAAATCGTGGCGTAGGTCGAAACCGCGAATACGTCCCACATGAGCGGGCTGCGGAATTGCGGCCACACGCCCATGGTGTTGGGAATCGGGAACAGCCAGTAGGCCAGCCAGGGACGCCCGACGTGGATTGCGGGAAAGATTCCGGCGCAGGCGACCGCGAACAGCGTCATCGCCTCGGCGAAGCGGTTGATGGAATTGCGCCACGACTGGCGCAGCAACAACAGGATGGCGGAAATCAGCGTTCCGGCGTGGCCGATGCCGATCCACCAAACGAAATTGACGATGGCGAAGCCCCAGCCGATGGGGATTGTGTCGCCCCAGATTCCGATGCCCTTCAGGAAGAGGTAAGCGATCGCGAACAGCATCATCTGGGTTAACAGAAAGGCGACGCCGAAACCGATGAACCAGCCGTTCGAGGCGGGACGAGTCAGCACAATCGCGCTGATCTTTTCCGTGACCGTGCCGAAGGTGTAGCCCGGCTCGATTACCGGAGCAGTCACCGGGGCCCTGCCAGCATCTGTCGTGTTGTATTGCTCGTCCATGCCTTAAATCTCTGCCCTATAAATCTCTGCTGTCATTAAATCCCTAGTGTCATCCTGAGCGCAGCCGTTCTTCAGGCGTAGCGAAGGATCTCGGTCTCCACAACTCTATCCCCGCTCCAACTCCGGATTCGGGTTGCGCACCTCTGCCAAGTATGTAGTCCGCGGCCGCGTGTTCAGTTCACCCAGCAAACTGTAATTACGCGACTGCGCTTTCAACTTTGAAACTTTGCTGTTGGGATCGTTGATGTTCCCGAAGATGATCGCTCCCGCCGGACAGGACTGCTGGCAGGCGGTCTGCAATTCGTCGCCGATCAGGATTTTCTTTCCCTCGCGCACCGAAGCCGTTTCCACGTCGATGCGGCGCTCGTTGATGCGCTGCACGCAGTAGGTGCATTTCTCCATGACGCCGCGGCTGCGCACGCTGACGTCAGGATTGCGCATCATCTTGTATTGCGGCGTCTCCCAGTCCTGGAACAGCAGAAAATTAAACCGCCGCACCTTATAAGGACAGTTGTTCGAACAATAGCGCGTGCCCACGCAGCGGTTGTAGGTCATGTCGTTGAG
>JBEKDY010000231.1:0-7066 GCA_050014115.1 Candidatus Sulfotelmatobacter sp.
GTAGGCCGGGCCAATCCAGCGGCCGCAGCAACTTCTGTCAGAGCAATCCACGGATTGCTGTTCACCAATGGAATCCGCGCGACTCGCAAATCGACAGTCGCCGAAGTAGTCGGCTGCAGAGCCAATCCCGCGTCCCTCGCGTTCAGTGCGATGCGTTCCGCCAGAAGATGCGCGATCGAATCCCCGGGGTCGTATCCTATTGTCCATGCCGGAGTAACTTTCACTTCCTCGCGTTCGTGACGGGCCCGCACCAAATCTGCATCGTCCGGAAACACAAACCCGTACCCGGTCATCCAGTCCGGAAGAATGCTGCCCGCCGACTGTCCCGCTCCTTGCAGCAACACCGACCGGATCGATCCCCGATCGACACTCAGCGCCAACGCGTCGCGCAGCGATTTCTCGGCGGGAGTCTGCGCATCGTGAGCAAACAGAAGCGCAATCAGTTCGACGGGCTCCGAAACCGTGACTGGACGTCCCTCCATCGCCACTCGATGCGACTGCTCCGCCGCCACTTCCACCAGATCTGTTCGGCCCAGTTCCAGCGCTATCAATTGATCGTGAAAGCTTCTGCCCATCTCGATCTCGATCGCGTCCAGATACGGACGACCTTTCCAGTAGTCTTCTTCCGCAGCCAAAACCAATTTCTTTCCCGGTTGCCAGTCGCTGATATGAAATGGCCCCGTTCCGCTGAGCTTGCCATCGGTCGTCCTTTTGACGATCGCATTGCGGGGCAAGGCCAGTTCTGCCGGGAATTCAGAATCGGCCGTCTCCAGTTCGATGATCACAGAGTCCTTCTCCGAAGCGATCTTCCAACCCGCGTTGGCGACCCGCAGCGAAGCCGCCACAAGCTCCGCGGTGAGCGCTGTACCGTCGTGAAACCTTATCTTCTGCCGCAACTGGAGTCGCCAGCGTTGACTTCCCGGAGTGTCCCCCGCAGACGTCTGCCACGACGACGACAATCCGGGATGCAATCGGCCGCCCGCGTCCGCCGTGACCAGCGTTTCGAACATCAGAAATATTAGATTGCGCCGCGCGAACGAATCTGCCTGCGTGCTATCTGTCGGATCGAGCGACGCGGGCGAAGCGTGCATGGTAACCCGCAGCCTCCCTCCGTATTGCGGACGTGTCTCCGCGCCGGCCGCCGCTGTTACAGCGGCCGCCGCTCCTGCGACCAGGCTACTGATTACAAGCCACTGCCACGCGAAACGCTTCATAGCTTCCTGTCTCACTCCTGGTCACCGCAATCGCCGTGTCGCCCTTGGCCTCTGTCCACAAGGCCGTGACGGTCGCTCCAAAATCCGCCCCAGCGCTCACCGGCACGGCGTCGCGATCGGGAAATTCATATGCCCGAATCGAGTCGCTGCCCGTCACCGCGGAACTGGTCGCGAGCACTTGCCAACCCGCGCCGCACGCGGTTCTCAGGCTGGCCACATCGCTTCCCCAGTTGAGCCTCGCTGGCTGATCACTCACACCATCGACCATATGAATCTGTCCATCCACCGCCGCAAAAAGCCAGAGCACATATTTTCCACGTGGCAAGAACGCAGCCGAGTAAAACTTCGGGACAGTCGCAAACCTCCCCACGCCGGGTGCGAGCGCACCGGTAAAGAAATTCCGCGTGGACGCAAAAAAGCCTCCCACCTGCGGAATCGCGGGCAAAGTGCTTGCCACAACGCCGGGAAAATTCGCTGACACTCCGCCGCCCGCCGATCCTGCCACCAGGGGCCAGGGGTCGTCACTCTCCTGGCAGTTCAGCGCCAGCAGCGTTCCATTCGTGCTGTGGCAAATCACTCCAGGCAAGTAAGCATCCAACAGGTGATCCTTGCCCGGAATCAATCGTCCGCGCAAATCTCGCGGCCAAGGACGCGCATGTGTCACTTCCAGCACTTGCTCTCGCTGCCACTTTCCTCCCTGCAACCGGTAAAGCGAAACGTCCTCAGCACCCAGCACCGCAATGTGCGTAGGCGATGTGTTCTCCTCGAGGGCTAGCACATCGAGAATCTGCTCCTGTTGCGCCCAAACAGGACTCTTGCGGATACTCAGCGGCGTCGAATCGCGCGCGGAAAAAATACCCTCGACATGCGGCGAGGAAACCATTTCGACTGAAAGCGTCCCGTCCCCTAGCCGAATCTGAGCCACCCAAACATACGCATTCGGATTTTCGGAAAGTGAAATCGCTACTGTCGCCGCGGCCTGTTCGGGTTTCACAAAGCGCAGGCCCACCGTCTCCAGAGACGAGTGCAGTCCATCGCTCACAATTTCGCTTTCCCGCTTGCTCAGTGAAGATCGGTTTTCCAAGGTCAAGGCAACCGCGCCGGGCCCGGTGACCGCAACAATCTTCCGCGCCAGTTGCTGCTCGGGCACACTCCAGTCCGCCGCCAGACTGCGCATCACAAGCCCAGGTAGCAGAGGAAAAAAACACAGAGCGACGCGGAGGCAGAATACAGGGCGTGAGCGACGCTTCACCGTGTTCAGAATAACCTTTGGGATAACCGAATTATAAACCGCAGCGCGCATTTGGCTGGTTCCTCGCCCGGTACTACTTTGGACACCGCCGCCGGCGCGATGATCCGGATGCGGCGCGCCGCCCGCGTTTTCCCTGAACGCGAACCAAACGGCAGGCGGGACGCCGCACTCGTTCTGGCAAAAGCTCATCGCGGTTGCGACTCGCTCTGCTCCGCCTGGCTTGCCTGATTCGCCGCGCTCATACTATGTAGCACGTCGTTGGCGAAGAAGAACTTGCCGTCAGCCGGCACCATCATGATCTGCAGCTTGTCGGAGAGCCGCTCGGCCACGATCTTATTAATAAGCAACGGATTCTGTTTCAAGATCGCGCCTTCACTTTGCAGCCTCTCCGCATCCGCTGCCGCTGTCACCCGGATGCGGCCCGCCTCCGCTTCCGCCAGCAGCGTCCGCCGCTCACTCTCCGCTTTGCTATCGATCACCTTGGCCTGCGCCGCCGCCTCCGCATTCTGGATGGTCGCTTCCTTCCGCGCTTCCGCTTCCAGTTTGCTCTGCTGAATCTGCTTTTCTTTTAGCGGCAACGTGTATTGCATGGCGTCCGATTCGCCCTTCGCCTGCAGCACGTGCACCTGCGCTTCACCTTCCGCCTGCTTGATCTGCTGTACTTTGGTAGCTTCGGCCTCAAGTTCCGCGATGCGCACCTGTTTCTGCTTCAACTCGGTTTCCACTCCCATACGGTCGTTTTCCTGTTCCTTGAGCAACAACGTCTCCAGCCCCTGCGCGTATTCCGGAGGCAACTGGATGTCGCGCAGCATCACTTCCTTCACCACGATCCCGTCGGCCGCCAGCTTTTGCGTAATCAACCCCGCCGCCCTCTGCCGCACTTCTTCGCGCTTGGTGGAAAACACATCCCGCACGGTGTAGTTCGGAACCAGCTCCCGCCAAACGCTCGCCACCGTTGGAGGAACAATCTCTTTCTCCACCGGCCGCGGCAGACTGCCCTGAATGTAGTCCAGCCGTTTCGGATCGAGCCGGTAGCGCACCGTTATGGCCAACCCAAGTGTCAGTCCTTCCTTGGCTTGTACATCCAGCAGTTGATTCTTCGCCGTAACGTTTCCCGCCGCTGCTTTTCCGTCCTCGCCTGTGCCAGTCGTGAAAATCTGGTCCCGGGTATCGAATAGCGCTACCTCCTCCACCAGCGGCATCACGAAATGCACCCCTGGATAAAGCGATCCCGGAAGCGTGCCGCTGGTCTGGCTCACCCGCACTCCAGCCGTTCCGCTCGGCACCACCACGATGCTGAACGCCAGCAACAGCGGTCCCCACGCCAGCAGAGCCAGCGCCAGAGATGTCCGCCAGCGTAACTGCGGCAGTGGCGGCAAGGCCCCAGTCGGCGCGGCAGACAAAGCGCGCCGGTACATCAGTTCGCGGTAAACGTCATACGCCAGAATGCTCATAGCCACGAGAATCATCCCGAGGCCGCCTGTAATCAGCAAATACTTCAACGCCAGCATGGTTGTTCTCCTTGATGCGCGTTATCGTTTGTGATTTAACGCTTCTGCCCTGGTTTCACTGGAACCGCCTGCCGGGCAAAGAACAGCCGGAACACCTGTCCAAAGATCAGTTCCTCCGCCAACAGTGCAACTGCCACTGAAAAGATCAGGCCCGCCACCACCGCCATAAATGTGATTGCCATTTGCATAATTTCCTCCTGATGTGCCGAACCGAAGTCGGATCTAGAAACTGGAAACTAGAAACTGGAAACCGCCGCCGCCCTCACCCCCGCAGCCTCAACCGAAGCCTCTGCCACAGCCTCGGAATCCCGATCTACTTCTCCACCAAAAATTTCCGCGATCTGTTCATCCCGTTCGCCCCGAATCTGCACCACGTCGCCGACGTGCAATATGGCAAACAGTTCCTCCATATCCCGATTGCGCAGCCGAATGCACCCATGCGAAGCCGCCCGCCCAATCGACTTCGGCGCATTCGTCCCATGAATCCCGTAGCCTTTCTGGCTAAGCCCAATCCATCGTGTGCCGACAGGATTGCCCTTGCCCGAGGGGATCACGACGCCTTCGTGGTAGTAAGTAGGATTGGAAACGCGGTTCACGATCGTGAACTCGCCCGTAGGACTGGGGCTCTCGTCAGCCCCCACCGAAATCGCAAACCCCGCGACCGCGATTCCGTTCACCAGCACCGCCAGTTTGCGATCCGGAATGCTGACCAGCACCGTCCACGGTGCCCGCGCGCCATCATTGGACTTCGCGGTCTGCGCGACGAGGGGATTCACCAGAACCAGAATGATTGCTGCCGGAAACCATCCACTCGCCCGTTTCATGTTCGCCTCCGCCTGGGTCGTTACCGTTCGCTATTAGAGATGGCAGGACGGTTGCCGAACGCTATCTCACTGAAAATACACTGGTTACAGAGAAGTCGGAGGCGGGGTTTAGTGTCTGTACGAGGACGCTGTGTCCCGCCTGACACGCAGGCCGCCTGGGTGTGTGAGAAATCGGGGATGGGGAGACCAAAGGAGAGACCGACGAGGCGGGAGACCCTAAAGGGCCTCCTTCGTGTACCTCCGTGCCCTTCGCGGTCAAAGAAGTTCGTAGCAACTTCGACGACGTCCCGAAGGGCCTTCAGGCGCCCGGCCCCCGCCGTCTGGGGAAACGGCTTGTGGGGCTCTGTGGGATGGGTTGGGCGATTTTTTAGAAGGCCTGATTCAATTGTGGTTATTTAACCCTGTGGGGCATTTCTGCGTCTGTGACGTCCATCACAGGTCTGCGTGACTTGGTCATGAGAAGGATTGGCACGTCCCGCAGACGAGTAGACCTAGCCGAGCTCCCAAACTTCAAGTCCGCGGCAGGAAGCGAAGCCAAAAGGTACGTTTGACTTCCCACTCCTCCCCTAGCTATCGTGGCCTCGCTATGAACGTCGTCAAAGCCACACGCCAGTTCGAAGACTGGCTCAGCCACCACACCGAGATCGTGAAGCCCGACCTTCGCCTTAAACACCAGAACATGAAAGCCGCGGTTTTTCCTTTCCTGCGCGCCACGTATTACCGCTGGGCGCAGGTGTGGCCCAAGGTTTGTCCGGAGCTGGCGAAAGGTCCTCGCGTGCTCGCTGTCGGCGACTTGCATGTCGAGAATTTCGGCACCTGGCGTGACATTGAAGGGCGCCTGATCTGGGGCGTCAATGATTTCGACGAAGCTCACCCAATGTCCTATGCCAACGACTTAGTTCGCCTGGCCGTGAGCGCGCACCTGGCGTCCTCCGCCGGACACTTGCCCATCAAAGAAAGAGACATCTGCGATTCCATTCTCGAAGGCTACCGCGAGGGCATGCGCGAAAAGGGACGACCCTTCGTCCTCGGCGAAAACAATAAGTGGCTACGTCAGATTGCCGAAAACGAACTGCGCGATCCGGTCCACTTCTGGGCAAAAATGGATGCCCTTCCCACCTGGAAAGGCGAGGTTCCCATTTGCGCCCTTGAGGCCATCGAGCACCTGCTACCCGCCCGCGACATTTCCTTCCGGATCACGCACCGCGTCGCTGGACTTGGCAGCCTCGGTCACCAACGTTTCGTCGCCATCGCCGAGTGGCACGGCGGACGCATCGCCCGCGAAGCCAAAGCACTGGTTTCCTCCGCGTGCTACTGGGCCAGCGATCATGCCGGACCAACGGAGATCCTCTACCAGGCAATCATCACTCATGCCGTGCGCTGCCCCGACCCTTTTGTCCAGTTGCGCGGCCGCTGGATCGTTCGCCGCCTCGGCCCGCACTGTTCCCGCATCGAAATCGTAACCATGGGAGACTCTGCGCCAGCGCTTCGTCTTCTCCACGCCATGGGCTGGGAAACCGCCAACATCCATCTCGGCAGTCCCGCCCGCAAAATGATTCTCAGCAATCTGGATCGGCAAAAAGCGAAGTGGCTGCACCAGGCGAGCGACGACATGCTCGAAGCTGTCCGCTCCGACTGGGAAACATGGAAGAAAGACGGCTACGTCTAGAGGACTACGAAAATTTCGTCAGTGCACCAGCGGCCCCGTCGCCGCCACCACAATTCCCACCACGCCCATCACCATGCCCAGAAACCAGAACAGCCGCTTCCCTGACAGCAGCGTGATCGATGTAATCACCAGCCCGATCTCAAGAAAGACTTCGGCCAGATCGAAACGGTCGGCGCGCTTCGTCTCGGTAGCCACCTCCTTTTCCATGTCGGTGGCCTTCTCTTCGATTCCCTTTTGGTCGTTCTTGTAGCGTTCCGCTTCCGACGAGTACTTCTCGCGCAGCTTGGCCATCGCCGCAGCGTCAGTCGTGGTCATCACCGAAGCCGTATCCGTGAACTGTTCGTCCGCATGCCGGCGAATGCTTTTTGCCTGGTAAAAAGCCCACTGGTCCGAGGCCTTGGCTTGCAACACCACTTCCTCGGTATGCGCGCGATGCCCCACCAGCGACACCACCGCCACTGCCACTGCCAGCACCGCCATGGTCAGCGACACCGGCGCCATCCCCGGATGTTTGCCATGTTCAGCATGTTCCTGCAGTTCGCTAAGTTCGTCGGCACTCATCGGTTCCTCCTGGCCGCGTCGGCAAAAGATCAAAT
>JBEKDY010000232.1:0-8822 GCA_050014115.1 Candidatus Sulfotelmatobacter sp.
GGCGTGAACGGACGGAACCCGCCGCGATCCCCACCCTCCGCCGCACCCGAGCCGCGCGCCGTTTCCGCGCCGGCTTCCGACGAACGCGAAGTCTCGCCGCCCGCACTTCGGTTGGCCTCGCTGCTCACCTCCCGCCCACCCGAATCTCGGCCATAGGAGCTCGCGCCCGCGCCCGCCCTTGCCGTCGTCCCAGCGCCGCGTCCCTCGCCGAAACCAGACCCGCTCACCCCACGTCCGGCCTGCACCGGCGACACATGGTTCTGCTGCATCGACTGCCGCAGCTGTGCCGTCTGCTCGTGGAATGATTCCGTCCGCGCCGTGCTCTGCGTCCCGTAGAAACTCTGCGTTCCGCTGTGAATGCTTGAAGGCGCCGCAGCCCTCCCACTCGCCGACAAGCTCGCCCGCGATGGCACCACCGGAAGATTCCCCGCCATCATGCGCGCGCCACTGAGTTGCTCGTGCGTAGCTGCCGACGCAGTCACCCGGCCAGCTCCGAAGCGTCCAGCATTCACCGCCGACATAGCTCCGCCAACCCGCGCATCGCTAATGTGTCCCACCGTCGAGAAGCCCGAAGCGCGCAGCGGCGCGAACCCGCCGTAGCGCCCGTACCCCCCGCGTCCTACTAACCCAAAGCGCCCGCCATACCCGCCCCACCACGGATGGAACCAGTCCCCCGGACCAATCGGGAGCCAGCCAAATCCACCCCAGCCGCCCCATCCAAAACCAAATCCAAATCCACCCCAGCCATAGAACGACACATACGCCGGCGCCCAGAACGGACGGTAAAACCCGCCGCCCCACACCGGTCCCGGCCACCACGCCCACGAGCCGCCATACATCATCCAGCGCCCGTAGTGATAAGGCGCCCAGCCCCACGGCTCATACCCTACCCAGGTCCATCCGTAATAAGGCTCGTAAACCCAGTTTCCATCGCGATAAGGAACCCAACCCTCCGGCTCGTTCGGAACCCAAACCTCACCGTAATCCGCAGAACTCTGCCACGTTCCGTTGGCATCCAGATCTTCCGCTCCAGTGTAGTAATGGTTCGTGTGCTTCCAGGCCTGCGCGTTCCGGATCATGTGATCGCGATCGCTGTTCCACCGGTCCCAGCTATCCGCATCCGGCGCGCTGGAGATTTTGTATTGCGCGTCGTCCACCGTGCCGCGCACCGTCGCCATTTCTCCCTGACGCACTTCCGCAATTCCCTTCGGCGTGGAAATCTGCGCCTCACCTTTGCGCACGATCACCAGCGTGTCGCCATCCGGCCGCACTTCGATCCGGAAAACGCCATCGTTGTGCGCGGGATGCACCGCCACGTTCGGCGTATCGATCTCCGGCTCGGTCTCGCTCTCTTTGAATACCGAAAAATTAGCGATGCCCTGCCCAACCTGAATCTGAATTTTCTCCTTGGTCAGGTTCGCGATGTTCGCCTTCGAATTCGATCCCAGGCGAAGAATGTTGGCGAAATCGAGCTGCAGTTCCACCCGCCCGCCATCGCCCGTTGAAACCTTGTCACCACCGAGCACCGGCTGATTCAAGATCGCTGCCGACCAGTCGCCCGAATCCCCGCGCTGCGTCGACACCGCCCCATGAATCATGCTGATACGCGCCACCCCATGGTCATTCGCCGCCGGTCCCTCCCCCGAAGGCCCACCCGGCTCCGCCTCACCCATCGGCCCCTGTCCCGGACCATTTTGTGGCGGACCACCCTGTGGCGGACCAGCCTGCGGCGCACCCGGAGGGGGCGCACCAGGTTGCGGCGGCGGACCCGCCTGCGGATTCTGCGGCCCCTGCTGCTGCCCAATTTCCATCGGCGCACTCGGCTGCTCCGAAGGCCCCTTCCCCTCGTCAGTAGTCTGCGCCCGCGCGCCGATGCACAAAACTCCCGCAAATATCAAAGCCAAGATTGCAAAAGATGCTAAGAATCTAAGAATCTGTTCTTCATGTCTAAATCTCCCACCGAGCCAATCAACAAGCCCAGCTCCAACCTAGATCGAGCACTCCCTGGATCCTGCGCTACAACGAAAAGCAACTGCCATGCCAAAGCGTGCCCGCGAGCGAACCTACAAGTTATGTGTTTTCACTGGGATAGGGGGAGAGCAGATCAGCCGTCGCAGCCAGATTCGGTTCATCCTGGCCGACCTCAGCCGATGTGGTGGTTTTGAGCCAACCCAGCAGGCGATTCGGAAGGAAGTAGAAACCAAGGCCGGGTGCCCCATTTCTCGCGTCTTTTGCGAGAAGTGGGGATTTCCTCTCATCGATCACAACGCGCCCAAAAACACGAAAGCCCCGATGGTCAGTCGGGGCTTGTCTCAAGAACCGTCCTTTTCCTCATCCGCAATCCCAATTTTCGACAGCCGATACCGCAGCGCGTTCCGCGACAGCCCCAGCAGCCGCGCCGCCTGGCTCTTGTTCCCGTGTGCCCGCCGCAATGCTTCCTGAATCATTTCATCTTCCCACTGCTCCAGCGTCATACCCGCCGGCAGAAAATGATTCCCCGCATCCGCGCCTTTCGCCGGATGCGAATCCAAATGAATATCCGTGACCTCGATCGTCGTCCCCTTCGCCAGCGCGCACGCCCGCTCGATGATGTTCTGCAACTCGCGCACGTTCCCCGGCCAGTGATAATTCACCAGAACCTTCATCGCCTCCGGCGAAATTCCTTCCACCGGCTTGCCCGAATCTCCCGCAAACCGCGACACAAAAAGATTCACCAGCTCGGGAATATCTTCCTTCCGTTCGCGCAGCGGCGCAATGTCGATAGGCACAACATTCAACCGGTAATAGAGATCCTCGCGAAACGTTCCCTGCTCCAGCGCCGCCCGCAGATTGCGATTGGTCGCCGCCACCAGCCGCACATCCACCTTGATCGTCTTCGTCCCGCCCAGCCGCTCAAACTCCCGCTCCTGCAACACCCGCAACAATTTCACCTGCGTCGCCGGAGGCACATCGCCAATCTCGTCCAAAAACAGCGTCCCCTTGTCCGCCAGCTCAAACTTTCCCGGCTTGCTGGCCGCCGCACCGGTGAACGCTCCCTTTTCATAGCCAAACAATTCGCTCTCCAGCAAATTTTCCGGAATCGCCGTGCTGTTGATTTTTACAAACGGCCCCGTCGCCCGCCGCGACTTCTCATGAATCGCACGCGCGATCAAATCCTTGCCCACGCCGCTTTCCCCGCCCAGCAGGACGGTAGCGTTCGTCGGCGCCACGCGCTCCACCGTAGCCAGCGTCTCCTGCATCTTCGCGCTGCGCGCCACAATGTTCGGATGCGCATACCGTTTTCCGAGCGCCTCGCGCAGTGACCGGTTTTCCTCGCGCAGGTTGCGGACATCCAACTCCTTATGCACCACCATCCGCATCTCGGCCAGCGAAAACGGCTTCAACACATAATCGCTCGCCCCCGCCTTCATAGCCTCTACCGCAGTCTCCACGGTTCCAAACGCCGTCATCACCACCACCGGCAGCGCCGCATTCTGCCTCTTCACCGCCTGCAAGAATTCCAACCCATTCATACCCGGCAGCTTCAAATCAGTCAGCACTAGATCGATCGCATTCTCCCGCAACAACTTCAACCCAGCCTCGGCGTCCCCGGCAGAAAACGTAGTGAACCCGTCCTCGCCGAGATTCAACTCCAGCAAGCGCCGCATCTTCGCCTCATCTTCAACAATCAAAATCGCCGGCATCGCTTATCCCTGAATCACTCGCCTCTAAAATGCTCCGTCGTTCGCCTCTTAGAATGCCCTCTTAAATGCTCTGTCATTCCGAGTGAAGCGAGGAACCCCTATAACCACCCCACTCCCAGCGGCCTATGAGATTTTTCACGACCGCCTTGCGGCGTGACGCAGTCAACCCTCTCACAAAACCACCATCTGCGCCGCGTCCCTCCCGCCAACGTCCTCCACCACCGCCGGAAAAAATAAAATAAAACAAGCCCCACCCGCCGCACTCTCAATCCGAATCGATCCCCGATGCCCATCCATAATCTTCGACACAATCGAAAGTCCTAACCCCACGCCGGTTTTCTTCGTCGTCACAAAAGGATTAAAAATCTGCTCCCGCAACCCCTCCGGAATCCCCGGCCCCGAATCTTCGATCCGCACTTCGATCCCGTCGCGCCCGCCAGGCTGCGACTTCTTCGCGCTCACCCGCAGCGCGCCGCCCGTCTTCTCCATCGCGTCATACGCGTTCTGCACAATATTCACAAACGCCTGCTCCGCCAGATTCTCATCAAGCGGTAACTCCGGAAGATTCGCCTCGTACGCGCGCTCCACGCGCACCGCCGCGCCCTTCCACAAAATCGCCACGTCATTCAAGGCGCGATCCAGCACAGTCGCAATGTTCTGGAAAGTCAGTTCCGCATGCAGCGGCCGCGCAAAATCGAGAAAGCGCGTGACCAGCGCGCTCAGCCGGTTCGTCTCGCTCGAAATATATCCCGCCAGCTCCGTCGCCAGAGGATTCGATAGCCCCAGCTTCTGCGTCAGCATTTCTGCCGACCCCTTGATCACGCCGAGAGGATTGCGAATCTCATGCGCCAACCCGGCAGAAAGCTGTCCCAGAGCCGCCAGCCGCTCCGAGCGCCGCGCTTCTTCCTGAGCCAACTCCAACCGGCGATTGGTTTCAGCAAGAGTCTCAGCCAACTCCTGATAACGCCGCGTCTGCCGCCGGTTCTCCACCACGAACCGGTTCACCACCATTGCCGCCAGAAAGAAAAACAGAATGCGGATCGCCAGCAGCCCGTAACTCTCAGCCGTGATCTCATATTCCTCCAGCGCCGGATAAAGATAAGAACAGTAGGCCGCCGCAGCCAGCCCCGTCCACACCAGCGTGGCCGAGGGCCCAAAATATTCCGCCGCGGTCACTACCGGCAGAAAATAAATGGGCCAGTAACTGCTGTTGATGCTCAACTCGCCGGTGTGTCCGATGAGCAGCGTCGCCAGACCAATCTTGATCAGGACAACGTAAGCTCCGCCCCGCCGCGGCACCCGCGAAAGAAACCATCCCTCGCCCAGTTGCACCAGCCCAAACGCCAGCAGGATCAGCTGCTTGTGAATCTCCCGCACCGGCGGCAGCAGCGCCAGTCCCGCGAGAAACACCAGCCATAATGCATCCATCCAGTTGATCGTCGGCCGCTTGCCTTCGTTCATCTTCCCTGATCCGCTCTCACCCTCTCGCTAAAAACATCAGCGCCGGAAACGGAACCTCCCATTCCCGGCGCTCGCCACAACTGCCTGTTTCATCTCAGCTCGCAATTTGAGTCGCATGCGAACCTATCAGACCCCAGGAAACAACCCGCAGTCAATGTTCACTTTTTCGCCGGCTTCTCCTCTTTCGGAGCGGGTGCCGGTGCGGGCGGCCGCGAACTCTCCTTCGGTTGTGCGGCCGGAACCGGACGCTGTTGTTGCCATGTGCTGAATTTCTGCGCCTGTTGCTGCTCCTGTTGCGGACTGCGCTCCTGCACCGGCGGCGCAGGCCGCACCAGCGGATGCGTCTGCGCGGACGCCGCAGGCCGCGAAGCGGGCTGCGCAGCGCGGTTCGGCGCGTCGTTCTGATTTTCCGCCGGCAGAGTTCCCTGCTGCTCATACACTCGCGGCGCCGCCTGCGTCTGCTTCACCTGGTTAGTCGGCTGCTGTCCGAATGAATGAAATCCCTGCGAGGGTTGAGACGACTGCGCCGGCCGCCCCTGCGGTTGCGCCGCCTGATTCGCCTGACCCTGCCCCGCCTGATAAGCCCGACCCGCCGCTTCCTGCCGCACCAGCGGTTGCTGGTTCAAATGTCCGCCCGCCTGCGCTTGCCTCTGCTCAATCGGCCGCGGAGGCGGAGGCGGAGTCCTCTGCGCCACCACCGGCCTGCTCATCACCGCCGCCGGCGGACGAACCGTCACCACACGTCCCGCTCCAATCACGCTCTGCCGCACTGGCTCCACGCCCACCACATGCGTGACCGGCGCAACCGCCAGCTCTCTCGGTTCCACCCGCATGATGTTCTGCGCCACCGGACGCGCATTCACAAACGCATCGCGCGATACGACGGTGACTCCGCCGCTAACGCGCTGGTTCACATAAGCTTCGTTGACCGCCGTCTTGTTGATCACGACGGTGTTGTACACATTCGTCACGCGAGTAATGTTCACCGCAGTGTTGGTGATGTTCACGTTGTTCACATAGTTGCGGCTCACGCGATAGCCGGGCAGAAAAACCTCTCCCGGCCCCAGCGGAAACCATCCCACGCCAACCCCCGCGGAAAATCGAAATCCCGCTCCGCCGCCCACAAACGCCACCATCGCCGGCGCCCACACCGGCCGCACCACCACCGGCCCCGGAACCCAGAACCATCCCCCGTTCACATTCGCCCAGCGTCCGTAGTGGAACGGCGCGAATCCCCACGGCTCATTTTCCACCCAGGTCCATCCCCACGGTCCCACCCAAACCCAATGTCCGAATCGATAAGGTGCCCATCCCACCGCCACTGCTCGCGGCGCCCAGCACTCGCCATAACCGGCCACATAGCTCCAGTCGCCGGAATCGTCGAGATCTTCGTAGCCCGTCATCTCGCGCGAAACGTAGTTCGCGGAATCCGCGTCGTCTTCGCGCGCATCCCGCTGAAACGCCCACTGATCGAAATCGTCCGGACCCGGAACCTGGGCGAGTTGATAGTCAAGAGTGTCGGACCCGGTGAACGTCGCCGCTTGGCCCGCGAGCACGTTGTAAGAAAGACCTCCGCCCGTAACCCGTCCGCGTCCGTGAAACACGGTAGTGATGGTTTGGTTGCCGTCCGCGCTCACGTCAATGCGATACGTGCCCGCCTGCAGCACATTGAACGCCAGGTTCGGCGTGTCGATTTCATAAGCGTCGTCGTCATCCACATGCCGCACCCGCACCAGCAGCGAACCCTGCGCCAGCCGAATCTGCGTGGCGTTGTCGGTGATGTCGAGAAACGTAATTCCAGTTTGCGCGCCCAGGCGCAGCGCCGCCGAGCCAATGTGAACTTCCGCCCGCGAATCTTCATCCGCCCACAGGTTGTCGCCCGTCACCATGGGACGATTCAACACCGCCGCAACCCAATCGCCCTCTCCCGCCGGCTGAAACGAAACCGATCCCTCCGCAAAATTCAGCCGCGCCACGCGCCCCGGAGGATCCTGATCGTCCTGCTGGTCTTGTGGTTGGCCTTGCTGATCTTGCTGATCATCTTGCTGCGCTCTCGCCGCAATCGCCGATTGCATGCAGACCGCAAAGCCTGCCAACAGAAGTATCCAAGCCCACCGCTGCCGTTGTGTCTTCATAAATCTTCAGCCCCCAAGCAAAGAAGTTTTCTGGATGCCCCAATCTTAACCACATTCCCCTAAACCCGATAGAGACGCTTTAGTTTCCGCCGCAGCGTCTCAGCATCACCCCGAAAACCTTGTCATCCCTCATGTCAGCATCTCCCCGAATCCGAGTGGACGGTTCCGCCCCTGCCGCTCGCCAGCCAGTTCCCGCCGTTAAGTCTGGGGCAGAGACGCGCTAAGTTGTTGAGTCTCCGTGGAAGTTGCTGATTCTTCACGGAGAGCGTCTGGCTGAATCCGAGTGCCAAGCGCCGACTGCGTTTCTCTCCCAGCTAAGTGATTGAACCTTCGTGGAAGTGATTGATTCTACTGAGAACGCTCTTTTCACCCCCGAAAATGGCATGCAGCCACCCGCGCAGAATGGCCTGTAATCGCGTTTGCAAGCCCGCAGAACGCGTTGGAGTAGCGTGGACGAGCTGACCATCGTCCGGGGATTTAATCTGCCTGAAATCGCCTCTGGCGAAGTAATTAGCTTTAAGTTAAGGTAGACGCTTCACCGGGAATCAACAACTTACGTGAGATCCGCGCAGAATCAACAACTTAGAAATAGCTCCTGGCAAACCCTGCCCCTGGCTCGGCGGTTGGATCCCGAGCAAGCACCTCAGCGGCTGAAGCCGAAGGTCGCTGAGCGATCGAGTGGCACGGCTGGAAGCCGTGCCCTTCCCGACTCTTCCATCGGAAACGTTTCACGTTTGCCGAACCTGGGCGCAAACCAGTACATTCTGAGCGGAACAGATTTTCACGGCCGGCCCGCGATCCCTGATCTCTGATGCGGCGCCACGGATGGAATGGTTTTCACATTGCGATGAGCCTTGCCACTCTCAACGATATTTTTTTCGCGGCGGTCGAGCGCAATCTCGAACGGGCCATGCTTTATCGCGACGGCGGCGAATGGTTGCCGGTTTCTTCTCAGGAATTTGGTCGGTCCACCATTCGCACGGCTCGGGCCTTGCAGGGGTGGGGCATCCGGAAGGGAGACCGCGTCGCCATCCTCAGCGAGAACCGGCCGGAGTGGCCGGTCGCGGACATGGCTACTTTGCTGCTTGGCGCGGTCACGGTTCCGCTCTACACCACGCTCACGGCGGAGCAGACTGCATTTGCCCTGAACGATTCCGGCTGCCGCGCTATTTTTGTTTCGTCTGAAATTCACCTGCGCAAGGTTCTCTCGATTGTTTCGCAGACGAAGATCGAGAAGGTTGTGGTCATGGACCGCGGCGAACTCGCGGGCGGGGCACCAGGTTCGACGGCGAGCGTCGTCATGATGGACGCGCTGGTGCCGTCAGGCGCATCCGGTCGTGATTCAGAGTCCGACAAAAACTTCGAGAGCGAGTTCGATAGGAAGCTCGAAGCGCAGGCTCGCGCGATTGGTCCCGATGATTTGGCCACGATCGTGTACACCTCGGGCACGACGGGAGCGTCCAAAGGCGCGATGCTCACGCACGGCAACATCGCTTCCAATATTTCGTGTTCGCTGCTTGGGTTCGATGTTCAGCCGGGGCAG
>JBEKDY010000233.1:0-6854 GCA_050014115.1 Candidatus Sulfotelmatobacter sp.
GTGGACGCGGCGCGGGCGCGCGAAGCGGCACGCAAGGCGCGCGATTTGACGCGGCGCAAGGGGGCGCTTGATTCCGGCGGCCTGCCCGGAAAGCTGGCCGATTGTTCAGAACGCGATCCGAACCGCTGCGAATTGTTCCTGGTTGAGGGCGAATCGGCAGGCGGGACGGCGAAGCAGGGGCGCGACCGGCGCTTCCAGGCGATTCTGCCGCTCAAAGGAAAAATTCTTAACGTCGAGAAAGCTCGCTACGACAAGATGCTGGCGCACGAAGAAATTCGCGCCATGATTACGGCGCTGGGTACCGGCATTGCGAAAGATGATTTCGATCCGACGAAAGTGCGATACGGAAAAATCATCCTGATGACCGATGCTGACGTGGATGGCTCGCACATCCGCACGCTGTTGCTGACGTTCTTTTTCCGGCACATGCAGGAATTGATCAAGCGCGGAAATGTGTTCATTGCGCAGCCCCCGCTGTTCTCGATTAAAAAAGGCAAGACGCTGCAATACATCAAGGACGAGCGCGAGTTCGTGAAGGTGATGGTCAAGCGCGCGGCGGACGGCCTGATTGTCCGCTACGGCGAAGGTGCCGCGAAACTCGAAGGCAAGGACCTGGCCAAGTTCATCACGGTGCTGAAGGAATATCTGGACCTGTTCGACAAGGCCGACAAGCGGCTGCGCAGCGAGCCCGTTACAGAGCTGCTGCCGAAACTCGATCTCTCGAAGCGCGCCGATTTTGAGGGCGACAAAAAAGATCAGCCGAAGAAGATCGAGAAGCTGGAGCGGGAACTCAAGAAACTGCAGAAGGCGCAGAACTTCAAGAGCGTGGATGCGCGTTTCGACGAAGAGCACAACCTTTGGGAAGTTCACTACGTGAATTCGCAAGGCGCCGAGCATGTCATCAACTGGGAACTGGCGTCGACTCCGGAGTGCCGGCATCTGATCACGAAATACAAGCAGATCGAAATGTATATGCAGCCTCCGTTTGTCGTGGAAGGCATAGTCAAGGCGGCGCCTGCCGCCGCCGGTACTGAAGAGGGCGAGGGCGAGGGCGAGGCTGAAGACGGCGTGGAAGGCAAGGCCGAGAAGAGGGCGAAGGCCGCGCCGAAGCGCAAAGAAGTGGAAGTGGTGGAGAAAACCAACGCCCGCGACCTGTTCGAGTATGTGCTGAACGAAGGGCGCAAAGATTTTATCGTGCAACGATATAAAGGCCTGGGCGAAATGACCGCTCCGCAACTTTGGGAGACGACCATGGATCCGGAGCGGCGCACGCTGCTCTCCGTGAAGCTGGAAGACATCGCGGAGTGCGAGACCATCTTCACCACGCTGATGGGAGAGGACGTGGAGGCGCGGCGGAAGTTCATTGAAGATAATGCGCTCGATGTGAAGAATTTGGATATCTAGAGTTAGACATTCAAATCTGTAGGTCTTGAGGCGGCCTTTTCGGGTCGCCTTTTTATTTCGCTCAGACTCTCAGGCAACCGCGCCCGTCCGGATCGCGTGCAAGATTCGCGTGATCGTGCGTTCCCTTGCAGGGGGACGTTATGGCAACTTTCTTGGAACTTCAAGGGAACCACACCAAGACCTGGGTGTTGATCGCGGCTGGATGCGGCATCGGGCTGCTGTGGGTTGCGATGGCGATGCCGAATCTGCATCGCACGCACACCGTGCCGATGGCGCAGAGAGTAATACGCGATGAGTCGTCGGCAAATTTCTATAGGGCCGTGCCTGCAAAGGATAAGCCGGTCGTCTTGACCGAGCCGACGGCGGGCGTCGTGATGGAGAGCTCTGTTCCGGCACAACTTCGGCCCGATGCTTCCGCTGACCGGAAGATCATCCGCTCCAGCTCGCTTGCGATCGTGGTGCTGCATCCCGCGCAGGTGATGGATAAGATCATGGCGCTGGCGGAAATGGAAGGCGGGTATCTGGAGAGCTCGCAGGGCGGAGGGCAGGATGCTGCCAGCGGCTCGCTCACCATTCGCGTTCCGGCGGCGCGGTTTGAAGAGACG
Organism: Candidatus Sulfotelmatobacter sp.; assembly: GCA_050014115.1. GTDB lineage: Bacteria > Acidobacteriota > Terriglobia > Terriglobales > Acidobacteriaceae > Sulfotelmatobacter. Next base: position 2,010 of record JBEKDY010000233.1, read on the forward strand.
CGCGCGGAAATCCGCAAGCTGGGGCTGCGCGTGGAGAACGAAGCCATCACGGCGCAGGACGCGACCCGGCAATACGTGGATCAGGATGCGAGCCTGCGCAACCTGCGGGCGGAAGAGGTGCAGTATCTGGCGATCATGAAGCAGGCGCATACGGTGAAGGATCTGCTCGCGGTGAGCCAGCAGATTAGCGAAGTACGAGGGCAGATTGAGCAGCAGCAGGCGGAATTCAACGCGCTCTCGAAGCAGACGGAGACGGTGGCCATCGCCATCTCGCTGCGCACTGAGGCCGAGACGCAGGTCTTCGGGCTGAACTGGCGTCCGCTGTACCAGGTGAAGCTGGCGGTGCGTGATGGGCTGGAGAGCGTGGGTGATTATGCGTCGGCGATGATGGCGTTTCTGTTTTATCTGCCTGCGGTGCTGCTGTGGGTGGGGACGATTCTGGGTAGCGCAGTGGTGGGGTGGAAGTTGTTGCGGTGGGTGGGGCGGAGGTGGTTTGGGTGGAGTTCAGTTGTTGTGCAAGGGGGGCAGTCGTAGGAACACCTCGGCGAGCCAGGGATGCTGGATGGCGCAAGGGATCCTTCGACTGCGCATGACCGCCTTTCAGGCGCTCATGCTTCGCTCAGGATGACAGCCTTTACCTGACGAGACAGAAAGGCGCGGGCAAGAGTGCCCGCGCCACACAATCAAGCCCACCAGCAGCTACTGAATTAGCGTGCCGTTGGTCCCCCCGTTGGTGCCGTTTGGTTCTTCTTCTGGAGCGATGACTACTGCGGCGGCTACGCGGTCGCCGGGTTCGAGGTGAAGCAGGCGGACGCCTTGGGCGTTGCGGCCGGATTCGCGGATGGTTTTTGAATCCATGCGGATGATTTTGCCGTAGTGGCTGATGAGCATGACTTCGGAGGTTTCGTCAACCTGGGCGATGCCGACGACTTTTCCGTTGCGCTCCGTGGTTTTGAGATTGATAACGCCTTTGCCGCCGCGGTTGGTGAGGCGGTATTCGTCGGCGGGAGTGCGCTTGCCGAATCCGTTTTCGGTTACGGAGAGGATTAGGGAGCCTTTTACGGCTACGTCAACCACTTCGGGTTCGGTGGTGGTGTCATCAACACCCGCGGGCGCTTGGGCGCCCGGGACAGCCGAGGCGGCTGTCCCCACATGGTCCGTGGCTCCTGGCTGCTCTGAGGTTGCTCCCGGCTTCGGGGTCGTGGCCATGCCTACTACGTAGTCGTTCTTGTCGAGGTCGATGCCCCAGACTCCGTAGGCGGCGCGGCCCATGGGGCGGACGTGGCTTTCGTCGAAACGGACGGCCATGCCTTCGTGGGAGGCGATGAAGATGATCTGGTTGCCGTTGGTGATGCGGGCGGAGACCAGTTCGTCGCCCTGCTCGATGTTGATGGCGTTGATGCCGTTGGAGCGGACGTGCATGAATTCGCGCAGCGCGGATTTTTTCACCAGGCCGTTGCGAGTGGCGAAGAAGATGTATTTGTTTTCCGATTCGAGATCGCGGACGGCGAGCATGGTGCGGACGGTTTCGCCCTGCTGCAGTCCCACCAGGCTGCCCACGTGTTTGCCTTTGCCGGCGGCGCTGACGTCGGGAATTTCGTAGACCTTGATCCAGTAGACGCGGCCGGTGTTGGTGAAGATGAGAATGTAGGCGTGAGTGGACGCGAGGAAAAGATGCTCGACGAAATCTTCGTCGCGCGTCTTCATGCCGGTGCGGCCCACGCCTCCGCGGCGCTGCATGCGGTAGGTGGAGATGGGCGTGCGCTTCATGTAGCCGGAATGGCTGACGGTGACGGCGACTTGCTCGTCGGCGATGAGGTCTTCGAGAACGATTTCGGCGGCTTCGTCTTCGATGCGAGTGCGGCGTTCATCTCCGTAGAGCTTCTTGACCTCTTCGAGCTCTTTGATGATGACGGTGCGAAGTTTTTTCTCGGAGCCGAGAATGGATTCGAATTCGGCGATGCTGTCGCGCACCTGCTTCAACTCGTTCGAGATTTCGTCGATGGAAAGCTTGGTCAGGCGATGCAGTTGCAGTTCGAGAATGGCGTCGGCCTGCCTCGCGGTGAAGGGCTTTTCGGGATCGAGTTTGGGAGCGCGGCCGGTGGTGTTGATTTCGATTTTCTTGCCGCCGAAATAGGTGACCAGGTTTTCGCGGGCGTCGGCACGGTTGGCGCTGCCGCGAATGATGACGATGACGTTGTCGAGATGATCGAGCGCGGTGAGATAACCTTCGAGAATGTGTTCGCGGTCTTTGGCCTTGGAAAGCAAATACGCGGTGCGGCGGCGGACGACATCCACGCGGTGATTGATGAAATGCTTGATGGCCTCGATCAGGCCGAGTTCGCGGGGCTGGCCGTTGACCACCGCGAGCAGGATCATGGAAAAACTTTCCTGCATCTGGGTGTGCTTGAAGAGCTGGTTGAGGACGATCTGGGCTTCGGCGCCGCGCTTGAGTTCGATCACAATGCGCATGCCGTCACGATCGCTTTCGTCGCGGATGTCGGAAATGTCTTCGATATCTTTGTCGTTGACCAGTTGGGCGATGCGTTCGACCAGGCGCGCCTTGTTCACCTGATACGGAATTTCCGTGACGATGATGGCCTGGCGTTCTTTGGTGAAAGTTTCGATGGAAGCTTTCGCGCGCACCTGGAACCGTCCGCGGCCGGTGCGGTAGGCTTCGAAAATTCCGGCGCGTCCGTGGATGATGCCGTAAGTCGGGAAATCGGGGCCCAGCACGTATTTGAGGATTTCCGCCAGCTGCGCGTTGGGATTATTGATCAGCGTGATGGTGGCGTCGACGATCTCGGTGAGATTGTGCGGCGGAATCTTGGTCGCCATGCCGACGGCGATGCCATCGGAACCGTTCACCAGAAGGTTCGGAATGCGGGCGGGAAGAACGTCGGGCTCGACTTCACTTCCGTCGTAGTTCGGATGAAAGTCGACGGTGTCTTTGTCGAGATCTTCGAGCAGAGCGGTGGAAACCTGCGCGAGTTTGGCTTCGGTGTAACGATCGGCCGCGGGCGGATCACCATCGACCGAGCCGAAATTTCCTTGACCAAAAATCAGCGGGTAGCGCAAACTCCAGGGCTGCGCGAGGCGGACGAGAGCGTCGTAAACGGCGAGATTGCCGTGCGGATGGTACTTGCCCATCACATCGCCGACGATGCGAGCGCACTTGCGCGTGGCTTTGTTCGGCTGCAGGCCCATCTGCTGCATGGTGTAGAGAATGCGACGGTGGACGGGCTTGAGACCGTCTTTCACGTCGGGGAGCGCGCGGCCGATGATCACCGACATGGCGTAGTCGAGATACGACCGGCGCATTTCCTCTTCGATGTTGACGGGTTGAATGTTCAGCGCGCCGGGACTGCCGTCGCCGCCGCCACCGGGCGGAGGAGTGAGGGGAAGTTCGGGATTTTGATCGTCAGCCATGCTCTTAGCTCTCAGCTGTCAGCGTTCAGCCATCAGCTCAAGACCGAGAAATTTTTGTGCCGCAAAACGGGCCCTGCGAAACGCTTGTAACTGCTTGTATTTACAGGATGTTATATGCCTTTGGAACTAAGGTAATTATAGCACGAAAATGGATGATTTTGAGGCGTTGGGGCGGGCGGCGGGAGGACAATTTTGATGCCGGGGCTGAAGTTCCCAGGTTGGGACGGGAGGTGGGAAAAATGTGCGATTTGGGTTGGGCGTCACTGATCGGAAACGCGCGCGTTGTTTATGCTGCGGGCGCATGCGCCACATTCCATCGCTCGATGGGCTACGGGCCATCTCGATTTCGATGGTGGTGATTGGACATTGGGCTTCGCTGCATTACCACTCGGAAGTTGGCGGAGCGTTTGCGAATCTGGGGGTGAGGATTTTTTTCATCATCTCCGGATATCTGATTACGACTTTGCTGCTGAAGGAATACGCGAAAACCGCGACCATTCAGCTGCGCGAGTTTTATGTGCGCCGGGCCTACCGGATTCTTCCCGCGGCGATCGCATTCATGCTGCCGGTGTTCGTGATTTATTGGCACGAGTTGCGCTGGTATCACATGGTTGCGGCTGCGCTCTATGTGACAAATTTCGATTATGCGCATCCGTGGTTTCTGGGACACTTGTGGTCGCTGAGCGTGGAGGAACAGTTTTATTTTTTGTGGCCGGGCGTGCTGAAGAAATGGCACCGGCACCGGGTTGCGATTCTGGCGGGGGTGGTGGTGGTCGCTCCGGTGTATCGCGTGGCGTGCCATTTCCTGAAGCTGCATGGAAAGGCTGACGAAACGTTTCCGGCCGTGGCTGACATTCTGGCGATCGGTTGCCTGCTGGCGATCTATGCGCCGCGGCTGCCTCGGATCAAACTCGGCTGGGCGTTGCTGATGCTGTTGCCCGTTGCGCTGGTCCCCTTCTACGTGGCGGCGGTGCGTTTCCGCACTACGCCACTGTTGTTGCTGGTGCTGTGGCCGCTGTTGCACGTCTCGATTGCAGGACTGCTGCTGCATGCGGTGCAGACTCCCTACTGGATATTGAACATCAGGCCCGTCGTGTGGCTGGGAAAGATCAGCTACAGCCTTTATCTCTGGCAGCAGTCGTTCGCGTACGGTCCGCAACACAGGGCCTGGTACTGGTTGCTGGTTCCGGTGGGGCTGGCTTCCATTTCTTATTATCTGGTGGAGCAGCCGATGTTGAGGCTGCGGGAGAGGCGGTCGCGGGATCGGATGAAGATGGCGTACGCACGCGCGGCTTGAACTCCTTTTGGACCAACGATTCAGCGAGGACAATCCCCACCCTTCGACTTCGCTCAGGGCAGGCTTTCTCGCAAAGGACACGAAAATGGGGCACCCGGCCTACAAATCAGGAGTCGCTG
>JBEKDY010000234.1:0-6777 GCA_050014115.1 Candidatus Sulfotelmatobacter sp.
TCACTCTGCATCACCTGCAGCCGCCACAGGCCGTAGGCCAGCACCAGAAGAATTCCCAGGATCGCGTACTGCGCCGCCGTCAGGCGGATCGCAGAAACTTTTTCGTCACGGCCGAACATCAGTTGTCAGTTCTCGGTTCTCAGTTCTCAGTTTTCAGCATTTGTGCGACGACTGCGGATCAGCCTCGCCTTCCTGCGATACATTTCAATTCTAGCTCTTACAGCCGCCGCTGCGCGCAGCCGAGAGTGACGTAAGTCACTCCTCGTTCTGGCTGAGAACTGAGAACCGAGAACTGAGAACTGGTTTCACGCCCTCTGCTTGAACTTGTCCAAAAAGAAGTACAGGATGACGCCCAGGAAGGCATTCGCCAGTCCGGCTAGGAGCCCGCGACTCCAACTCCAGTTCTGGGTCAAGCTGACCATTCCTCTCGCCACCGTGAACCAGACCGCCGAATGGATGAAATAGAACCCCAGGGTCAGCAGAAACCGGGCTCCGGCATTTTCCACGTCCAACTTCACGCCCAGAGAAGAAGCCAGATAGCCAACCACCGTCTTGGCGATGCCATAAATGCCGATGGGATTGTGCCCCAGCATGTCCTGCAGCAATCCGATCACGGCCCCAGTAAACAAGCCGGAGATGGGATTACGCCGCGCCATGGCGAAATAGATCGTCACCAGCAAAGGTAGATCGAGATACACCGCAAAGCCCGGAAAACGCCGCGGGAGAAACGCCTGCAGGAAGAGGGCTAACAACGGCACGCCCACCGTCACCGGAAGGCTAAACCGGTAGACCTCGAGCTGCTCTCCAGATGTGTAGGTGATGGGCACGCTAGTGTGGACTGTCTTGGGAGTTGGCTGTAGCTGGGTCCACCTTGGGTGCATCAACCTTGGCTGGATCGGGCACAGCCGGAGCTGTCGAAGGCTTGGACTGTGTCGCCGCTGCGCTGGCAGGCTTCGATCCGGCAACCACACTGCCGGAAGGGTTCTTGACCGGCTGCTTTGCAATCGCCTCCCCGCCCGCTGGGGCCGTCTTGGGTACGACTGCCTTTGGTGCAGCCACGCCTCCGACCGGAACCGTAGACGGGCTAGTGGCCACGGTGGCCGGCTTGTCCGGAACCGAAGGCAGCCGCTGCGCCAGGATATCGGCGGCCCGCACCCTGCCCACGTCCGCGGTTTGAGCCTGCCGCTCCTGTCGCTCGGTCACTACCAAAACCTCTTCCAGTTTGCCCAGATTCACTGCGGGCTTAATCCCAATATTCAGAAACAGATCCTTGCCGGCGCCGACCTTCGTCACTGTGCCCACGGGCAAACCCTTGGGAAAGATCTGATCTCCGCCGCTGGTAAGCACTCGCTCACCGGGCGCGACCTGCTCGTCGCTCATCACGCCTTCCAGAACAACTTCGCCGGTCGCCGTGCCTTTTAGAAAACCCTGTAACCGCGATTTTTCCAGGATGGTTCCCACTCCGCTGCTTTGGTCGTTAATCAGCAGCACCTGCGAGACCGAGGGAAACACCTGGAGCACTTTGCCGACAATGCCGTCCGCCGTAATCACGGCCATGTCACGCTTCAATCCCTGATTTTCGCCTTTGTCGATGTACAGCATGCGCGAAGAATCGCTGCCACTCGACCCGATCACCTGCGCGGCCACGGTCCGGGAGATGTATTGTTCCTTGAAGGCCAGCAGAGCCTGGAGCCGGTGTGCTTGCACGGCATCCTCGTTCAGCCTGACCTGTTCCAGCCGAAGTTGCTCGATCTGCTCCTTGAGTTGGCGATTCTCGGTGCGCACGCCGCGCAAATACACGTAGTTGTGCCAGAGATTGCCGGTGCTGTCCTGCGCCCAGATCAGGACGCGTTCGAATGGGGTGACCAGATCCACGGCCCAGACGCGGATCAATCGCGTGTTCTCCGTGTCGTTACTGCGCTTGACCTGCACCGCAAGCCCTAGTATTTGGAGGAACAGCACGCCCACCAGAATGACCAGGTTGCGGTAGCGGCCGAGTACGGATTCCATAAGTCAGGGATTAGGGATCAGGGAATAGGGATCAGGTCTCTCGGAGTGTTTTTCTGACCCCTGACCCCTAGCCCCTGACCCCTGCTTCCTATTCGATCGAGATTTTGCGCAGCAGCTTGAAGTCCGAGAGCATCTTGCCGGTGCCCAGCACCACGCTGCATAGCGGGTCGTCAGCAATCGAAACCGGCAGTCCGGTTTCTTCGCGAATGCGCTTGTCGAGGTTCTTGAGCAACGCGCCGCCGCCGGTAAGCACAATGCCGCGATCGCTGATGTCGGCCGAAAGCTCGGGAGGCGTACGCTCAAGCGCCACGCGGATCGCATTCATAATTGTGGAAACACATTCGCTCAACGCTTCGCGAATCTCTCCGTCGTCCACGGTAATCGTCTTGGGCACGCCTTCAATCAGGTTGCGGCCTTTGATCTCCATGGTCATGGGCTTGTCGAGCTGATGCGCGGAGCCGATTTCCATCTTGATCTGCTCGGCGGTGCGTTCGCCGATCAGCAGATTGTATTTCCGCTTCAGGTAATTCATGACGGCTTCGTCCATCTGATTTCCGGCCATGCGCACGGAACGCGAATAGACGATGCCGCTCAGCGATATCACCGCGATGTCGGTAGTGCCGCCGCCAATGTCGACCACCATATTGCCGCTGGGTTCGGTGATGGGCAATCCCGCGCCGATCGCCGCGACCATGGCTTGCTCGACCAGATGCACTTCGCTGGCCTTGGCGCGATACGCGGAATCCATGACCGCCCGTTTTTCCACCTGCGTAATCTCCGAAGGCACTCCAATCACAATCCGCGGATGCACCAGCATCTTGCGGTTGTGCGCCTTCTGAATGAAATAGTTCAGCATCTTCTCGGTGACCTTGAAATCGGCGATCACGCCATCTTTCATGGGCTTGATGGCGACGATGTTGCCGGGCGTGCGGCCCAGCATTTCCTTGGCCTCTTTGCCGACGGCTTCCACTTCGCCCGTGTTCTTGTTAATGGCGACGATCGAAGGTTCATTCACCACGATGCCTTTGCCCCGGGCATACACCAGGGTGTTCGCCGTTCCCAGATCGATAGCCAGGTCGCTCGAGAAAATGCTGAACAGCGACCTCAGGTTGTGCCCGCGCGTTGCGCTGGAATTAAATCCGTTTTTTGACATGACGAGGTTCTTTCCGTGTCTTCATTAACCACCACTCTCCCCGGAAATTCCCGGGGCAATATTTTTTCGGGATGCGGCTGCTGGCTGTTTCTATTCTACGAGATGCTTCGCCACTATGCCCGAAAGTTCTGCTTCTATGGAGCGCGAACCAAACTTCAAACCAATGCCGTTCTGTCTACTCGCTTCCCTACTGGATGATGATTTTCTTCTGCGTCGTGTTCACTCCGCCTTGCGCATTCTGTGCCGTCACCGTAATCACAGCCTCTCCCGCGGGTAACGGCGGCGTGAAATAGTGGAATGTGCCGTCGGTGGTGATCATTGGCACCTCCCGCCCATTCACCATGACTCGCGCGCCGGTCTCGGTCTTCCCCGTAACTTCAATCACGTGCCCGTGCTGAATGAACGGATCCAGTTCCAGGTTGATCGCGTCGGTCTGCTTCCCCTTTGGAATGATGGTGAAGCGGTTCTTCTCGCTCTCCGCCGATTCCTTTCCCGCCACATCGTAGGATTGCACCATCCAGTAGTAAGCGCCCTCGCCAAGGCTGGTGACTGTAACATCGGCGGTATTAACTTTTTTGTCAACTAGCGTCGAGGAGAAATACGGGTTCCGCGAAATCTGCAGCCGGTAACCCGTGGCATTCGTCATCGCCGTCCAGGAAAACTCCACATCCTTGGTGCCTTCGCCGGAAGCGAAAATGGGCATCATATTCGCCGGCGAAATGGGCACCGGAGGCCCAGTTTCCTTAGCCTTTTCCAGGTGCGATTCCTGCCCGCGGAAACTCACTTTTTCCCACGGCGCCAGGGCCACTGTCTGTCCGTTTCGCGTAACCTCGCCCGATCCTTTTTTCACCAGAATTTCGTGCTGTTCGGTCTTGGGGTCGTTATGCACCTGGGCCGCCGATTCCGGAGCCAGAGATGCCGTTGCTCCCGCCACAATCACCGTCGATTTCGACCCCTGCGCGTAGGTGGCCGTAGAAAGATCCACAGTTCCCGTGCTCACCGCCACGGCTACGTTGGTCTGCTGCTGGTCGTTGGAGGAATTCTCCTCGATCACGATCAGCGAGTCCTGCTTGACGGTGTAGCTGGTGCCGTCGTTGAACACCACCTTCGCCATGCCTTCCGACCCGGTCTGCACCACGTCGCCCTTGTCGAGGGGAACGTTATAGTCGGCCGGCTGCCAGCTGTTTCCATTGCCTTTTTTTACCCGCACGGTTCCGTCGAGCGCGGTGAAGTGAGCCTGCTGGGCGGTCGCGCCTCCCGAACCGGCTGGCGGAGCCATGCCTCCGATCTTTTCCAGAATCTTTCCGGCTACATCGTTCGCAGACTGCAGAGTGTTCGCGGTGAATTGCGGGAAGGTCAGCCGCACGGCGATGAAAAATATTACGGCGCCCCCCAGCACCATCAGGGCAACACTGCGGTACGAGACGGCTTTCCACTTGATATGGATTCCCGATTTGCGATTGTCGGAGGACACTGGTGCTCGAAAACCCTTGTGAAACCTTAGTGAATATGCAGTAAAAGAAAACGTTAGCACAAGCGAAACGGCAGGAAGCACAGGTTCTCGACTTGCGACGTTACCTTGGTGCGACGACCCGCCGCCCGCTTCGGGACGACGTCGGCTTCCAGCCCACTTCCGCTCCGGGATTCAGCTATCCTGATCGTCCCATGTCCGCCACCACGAATCCCGCTTCCATAGCCACCTCCGGCCGGCGAGCGCTTTTTGCCCAGGGCATGATCCTCATCTGGGCCATCGCTCTGGCCAAGCTACTCTTCCACTGTTACTTCAATAACCGCTACGGATATTTCCGCGACGAGTTCGACTACATGGCCTGCGGTGACCGCCTGGCCTGGGGATATGTAGATCAGCCGCCGCTCATCCCTTTCCTGATTCACATCTGTCGCGCCGTTCTGGGAGACTCGCTGCGCAGCGTTCGTTTCATCCCCGCCTTGGCCTCGTCCTTGCTGGTCGTGCAGACGGCGGTTCTCGCGCGTGAACTCGGCGGGCGCCGCTACGCGGTACTCCTGAGCGCCATCTGCGCCGTCGTCGTGCCGCAGTATCTCTCGAACGCAAGCTTGCTTGGCACCAACTGCCTCGAACCCAACCTCTGGATGGGCTGCGCCTACTTCGCCATTCTCGCCATCAAGAGAAACGACCCACGGTATTGGCTGTGGTTCGGCGTGGTCGCCGGCCTCGGCATGGAAGAAAAATATTCCATCGCGGTGTTCGGCTTCGGCATAGTCGTCGGCCTGCTGTTCACCGAACAACGACGAGTGTTTCTCAACAAATGGATCTGGCTGGGCGGACTCGCCGCTTTTCTGATCTTCCTGCCGAACCTGCTGTGGAACATCCACTACGGCTGGCCATTTGTGCAACTGATTCACAACATCAAAGCGGATGGCCGCGACGTGGTCCTGGGACCAGCTCAGTTCCTCCTACAACAAATCCTGCTGGCGAATCCATTGACCGTGCCGGTTTGGCTGAGGGGATTGCTCTTTCTTCTGTTCTCGGCCCGGCTCAGGCCGTACCGTTTTCTGGGATGGTGCTATCTGGTTTGCTACGCCGTCTTCTTCGTGCTGCACGGCAAAAGCTATTACCTGGCGCCGGTCTACCCCATGCTGCTGGCGGCGGGTGCGGTGGTCATCGAGTCCTGGATTGATGGCCGAGTGGAGGGTCGGGCGAGCATCCGCCCGGAGCGCGCGCGGCCTCGCCTGCAGTGGTTGAAGCCGACGATTGTCGTCGTTCTGCTGGCCAACGGCGTTTATCTCTCGCCGATCGTCATTCCGATTCTTTCTCCTGATCACTTCCTCGTATACATGAAGTATCTCCCTTTCAAACTCCCGGTGATGGAGCACGCGCACGCACGCGCAGCCTTGCCGCAGTGGTACGCCGACCAGTTCGGCTGGCAAGAGATCGTCGCCGAGACCGCGGTCGCGTGGAACCGCATTCCCGCCGCCGATCGCCAGGACTGCGGCATCTTCGCCCAGGACTACGGCCAGGCCGGCGCCATCGACTTCCTCGGCCGCCGCTACGGCCTTCCGCAATCGCTAAGCGGCCACCAGACCTGGTTCCTCTGGGGCCCCCGCGGCTACTCCGGCAATTGCATGATCGTCCTCGACGACCGCCGAGAACGCCTCGAACAACTCTGGGACCACGTGGAATACGTAGGCACGTCCGCCGACAATCCCTACGCCCTGGAAAAGCAGATCGACGTCTACATCTGCCACGGCTCGAAATTCGGCACCCTGACCGACCTGTGGCCGGAACTCAAACGCTGGCGCTAACGCGCAAAGCACAAGCCCCGTCCACCGACCTTGTCATTCCGACCGGAGCCGGAGCGCCAGCGACGGCGCAGTGGAGGAACCTGCTGTTCGCCAGCAGCGCCTGACACGCCGAACTCGAGCCGAGAGCCGGAAGCCGCTCCTTGCCGCATCTTCAGCGTCCGCTGTAGCATCAGTATCTTGGTACTTATTCAAGGTGAACTTAATTAGGTAGGAGCAATCATGGCAACCGACACTTTAGCAACGCCAGCCGCTATCAATTACGGCGGCACGAAAGTTTTCAAGAACTTCATCGACGGCGAGTGGGTCGAGTCCTCGACCGGCGAGACTTTCGA
>JBEKDY010000235.1:0-6743 GCA_050014115.1 Candidatus Sulfotelmatobacter sp.
GACGTGATCGTGGCGAATCCCTGTTTGCTCAACTCCTCGGCCGTAGCGATTGCCAGCGCCACATTCCGCAACTGATGTCGCCCTACCAGCGCCGTCTCCACAACAATCTGATGCTTCATTACCTGCAATGGATAACGATAAATGTATTTCTTCGCGTCGTTCGCGTCTTCCTTAGCGTGATTCGCGGTTAGAAGCTTTTCGTCACCGTCAGCGCGCAATGCTTCCTCGCTGCGCGCGACCAGGTAATCGCCGCTGCCCGGCGAAACCGGAGGTACATAAGGGACAGCGCTGACCCCCCGCGCGCCAAGTTCGAGAATTGTATTGCCGATCACGTCGTTGGCCTCGGGCTGCTGTGGCAGCGTCACCACGACCCCACCTGCGCGGATGATCCCAACCTTCTCGCGAGCAATTTCTCCTACTGTGTTTCCCAGGAATTTCTGGTGATCGAGCGAGATGTCGGTAATCACGCTGATTCTCGGCTCGACCACATTGGTCGCATCGAGCCGCCCGCCCATCCCCACTTCAAGCACGGCAATCTCTACCTGATTGCGCGCGAAATATTCAAACGCAATCGCCGTCATCATCTCGAAAAAACTGGGATGCCACGGCAACACGGCTTGCGCCACCAATTTTTCCGCCGCGGCATCGACTTCGCCATGCAGCCGGGCGAAATCGTCGTCGCTGATTTCCTGTCCATTCACGCGGATGCGTTCGTTGATCCGTATTAAATGTGGCGATGTGTAAAGCCCGGTCTTCAGCCCGGACGCGCGCAGGATGGAAGCCAGCGTCGCCGCCGTCGACCCTTTGCCGTTCGTCCCCGCAATCAGCACGCTCGGAAATCGCCGCTCAGGATGCTGCATCGCCTCGAGCAGCACGCGCATGTGCGCCAGATCGAACTTATGCGAAGGCGTCTGCGCCAGCTCGTGGCCGAGCGCGAACATGCGGGAGACTGCGGATTCGTAGGACATAAGAAAGCTGCTAGCTTCTAGCGACTAGCTTCTAGCTTGTGCCTCCTAAATATGTCAGATAGTGAATCATCGCTTGCCGAGCGGACTCCAGATTGTTATCGAATCGGGAGACATTGCTTCATCACGAAGAAAGGACTGAGGCAGCAGAGCTGGAAGCTTAGGAGCTAGCAGCTGGCCTTACGCCACCATAAATTCCAGCGCGCGCGCAATATAAGGTTTCAGCTGCTTGCGCGGGACGACGGCGTCGAGCATGCCGTGCTCCAGCAGGAATTCGCTGCGCTGAAACCCTGGGGGAAGTTTTTGCCGGATGGTCTGCTCGATCACGCGCGGGCCCGCAAAGCCAATCAGCGCGCCGGGCTCCGCGATGTTCAAATCTCCCAGCATGGCGAACGACGCGGTCACCCCGCCCGTGGTGGGATCGGTCAGCAAAGAAATGTAAGGAACTTTTTCTTCATCCAGCCGCGCCAGCGACGCTGAAATTTTCGCCAGTTGCATCAGGCTGACCACGCCTTCCATCATGCGCGCCCCGCCCGAGGCGGAAACAATGATCAGCGGCGTGCGCGTATCGGCCGCGCGTTCCACCGCGCGCGTGATGGTCTCGCCCACCACCGCACCCATGCTGCCGCCGATGAACGCGTACTCCATCACGCTCACCACCACGGTCCGCCCCGCCAGCTTGCCCTGCGCGTTGATGACTGCATCTTTCAGGCCCGTATCTTTCTGCGCCTGGCGCAGGCGGTGCGAGTACGCCTTGAGGTCGACAAATTTCAGGGGATCGGTCGACACTAGATCTCCGTCGAAGGTTTCGTAGGCGCCGTCATCGAGGAGCTGGGCCAGCCGGGTGCGCGCGTCAATCCGGAAATGCTTTTCGCATTTCGGACACACGTTCAGATTATCTTCCAGATCTTTCTTCCAGATGATCTGCCGGCAGCCCTCACACTTCACCCACAGGCCTTCCGTCTTCACCTTTTTCTCGCCGGAGGTGTCCAGTTCGCCGGATTCGCGTTTAAACCATGCCATAAAAGCAGTTCTCAGTTCTCGGTTGTCAGTTCTCAGTTAGCCCGACTCACACCACGCTCCCCAGCTCACGCCGCGCATTTTCTGAGAACTGAGAACGGAGAACTGACTACTGAGAACTAGTATTCGATTCCTCTCTGCGCCATCACGCCCTTCTCGTACGCGTGTTTCACCTGGCGCATTTCGGTGACCGTGTCCGCAATCTCGATAATTGTGGGGTGCGCGCTTCGGCCCGTCAAGATCACGTGCACCATTTCCGGTTTCTTCTTCAGGCTCTCCACCACTTTCGCCGGATCGAGCATGCCATAGCTGATGGCGTAATTGATCTCGTCGAGCACCACCAGGTCCCACGCGCCCGATTGAATCGCCTTCTCCGCCTGGGCCCAGGCCTCTTCCACCATCCGGACGTCTTCGGGGTCTGGTTTTTCTGCGCCGACCTTCACGAAGCCGCGCCCCATCTGCTTCATGACGAACTTGTCGCCGAATGCTTTTACCGCGTCGAGTTCGCCGTAATGCCACGAGCCTTTCAGGAACTGCAGCATCAGCACCCGCATGCCCTGACCCACCGCCCGCAAAGCCGTGCCCATGGCCGCAGTCGTCTTGCCCTTGCCCGGCCCGGTGTTCACGATGATCAGACCGCGGCGTACGTCGCTCATCTTCCGTTGGACTGGGCCTCGCGCCGGTGGTTTGGAATGCGGAGCCCGCTGTTCGATTCTACTAGAGCCAGCGGAAATGCTGTTGACCATCTTCCGCGAACCTCGTCGTGAACATGCGCGCTCTTAGCGGTTCGGTGGTGTTCTGGTTTTCGGGACGGAGTCAAAAGCCGGCCGCTGGCGCGGCCTTGGCGGGCAGGAGTGCCCGCCCCACACGAGCCTTCTAAAAATGCTACATTGGCGAGTTCATGTCTGCGCCTGATTCCATTTTCGTACGGGCCTGCAAATCGCAGCCGGTCGAGCGTACGCCCGTCTGGTTTATGCGCCAGGCTGGACGGTACATGCCCGAATATCGGGCCGTGCGCAAGCAATATTCGCTGCTGGAGATTTGCAAAAAACCCGCGCTCGCTGCCGAAGTCACCATCACTGCCGCTGAAGCCCTGGGCGTGGACGCCGCTATCATCTTCGCCGACCTTCTGCTGCCGCTCGAAGTCATGGGCCTGCCGTTCCATTTTTCTCCGGGCGAAGGCCCCGTGATCGAAAAGCCGGTCCGCAGCGCAGAAGACATCGCCAACTTGCGCACGGATCGCGCCGCTGATCTCGGCTACGTCGCTGAAGCTGTGAGCCTGGTCGCAAAGCATTTCGCCAACCGCGTCCCCGTCATCGGTTTTTGCGGCGCACCGTTCACCCTGGCCAGCTACATGATCGAGGGCGGAGGTTCGCGCAACTACGTTCATGCCAAGAAGATGATGTACAACTCGCTGGCCGACTGGAATGTGTTGATGGCCAAGCTGGTCGCCGTTGCCGCCGCGTACTCGGCGGCGCAGGTGCACGCGGGCGCCGATGTGATCCAGATTTTCGACAGCTGGGTGGGATGTCTCAGCGTGGAAGACTATCGCCGCTACGTTCTGCCGCACGTCACGAACCTGGTGAAAACTTTGCAGGCGACGGGAGCGCCCATCATTTATTTTGGCACGGACAGCGCCACGCTGCTGCCCGCGATGAACGAAACCGGAGCCGAGGTCATCGGCCTCGACTGGCGCATCCCGCTCGACGAAGGCTGGCGCACTCTCGGCCACAGCTGCGCCGTTCAGGGCAATCTCGATCCCGTGCTGCTTTTCGCCGACTGGAAAGAATTGAAGCCGCGCGCCGAAGATATTCTCCGCCTCGCCGCCGGACGACCTGGCCACATCTTCAATCTCGGGCACGGCATTCTCCCCGAAACTCCAGTCGAGAACGTGAAAAACCTGGCTCGTTTCGTGAAAGAAAATCCGGCGTCCGGCTTCGGCGCACCGGCTCCCGGAAGCCGGGAGCCGAAAGGCGGAAGCCGTCATCCATGAAACGGATTGCCATCGTCGGCGGAGGCATTTCCGGACTCTCCGCTGCCTTCGCGCTCGAAGAACACATCCGCGGCGGTGTGGCCGCGGAATACGTTCTCTACGAATCCTCTTCGCGCCTCGGCGGCGTTCTCTTTACCGAACAGATCGACGGCTGCGTAGTCGAAGCCGGCCCCGATTCTTTCCTCACCGAAAAGCCGTGGGCTGCCGATCTCTGCCGCGCGCTGGGCCTGGGCGATCAGCTCATCGGCTCGAACGATGCTGACCGCAAAACCTACATTCTGGTCCACGGGAAGCTTGTCGTCATGCCCGACGGCCTGATGTTCATGGTCCCCACAAAAATTATGCCCACCGGCGCGTCGCCGCTTTTTTCCTGGAAGACCAAGCTGCGCATGGCACAGGAAATGTTTCATCCGCCCCGTGCGGCCAACGGCGACGAGAGTGTCGCTTCGTTCGTCGAGCGTCACTACGGCGCCGAAGTGGTCGACCGGCTCGCCGATCCGCTGCTCTCCGGCGTCTATGGCGGCGAAGCCGCGAACCTCAGTGTCCGTGCGGTTCTGCCGCGATTCGCTGAAATGGAACGCACCCATGGAAGCCTGGGCCGCGCCATGCTCGCCGCGCGAAAAAAAATGGCGCTAGGTCCCAGCAAAAAGCCGACTTCGCTCTTTACTTCACTCAAGAACGGCATGCAGCAACTCACGGAAGCCGTGGTCGCGCATCTTATGCCATCCTCGTTGCTTACCAACGCACCCGTCGAAGCGATCCAGCGCGAAGGCGATAGCTGGATTGTTTCCGCTGGATATAATTCCGACGAGTTCGACGGCGTTATCCTGGCCGTGCCCGCTCACTCTGCCTCCGGCCTGCTCCGCATGTGTGGTGCGGAACTTTCCGCCGAGCTCGCCAGCATCGAATACAGTTCGTCCATCACCGTTGCACTGGGCTACGATCGCGCCGTACGCCAGTCACTGCCGCCCGGTTTCGGATTCCTGGTTCCGCGCAGCGAAGGCAAGCGCCTGCTGGCCGCCACGTTCGTGCACAACAAATTTCCTCACCGCGCGCCCGCAGACCGCGCCCTGCTGCGCTGTTTTTTTGCCGGAAGCAGCGCTGCCAGCGTTTGGGATTTGCCGGATGAGGAGATCGTCGCCGTTGTGAAGAACGACCTTCGGCAGATTCTCGGCGTCAGCGCCGACCCGCTGTTCAGCCGCGTCTACAAATGGAAGTCGGCCATGGCACAGTACACCGTGGGACATCTCGATCGCCTCGAGCGCATCGATCGCTTGCGTCAGCAACTCCCCGGCATTGCACTTGCCGGCAACGCCTACCGCGGCATCGGCGTGCCCGACTGCGTCCGCTCCGGCCGCGACGCGGTTCAGCAATTGATGGCGGACGAGACGTAACATCTCCGCCTGGCGTGTGAGAAGGCAAGTAGCTTTGCATCGAAAAGTACTTGACACGTGTGCCCGCGGGCCGCTATTCTCGGTTTGTGCCTGAGCCCCGCCAGCACCGGCTCCGCCATTTTCGCCGCGAAACGCGGCCTCTGCCCGCGCGCGCTGCCGACGACCCTGTCGCCGATCCTATCGACGATCTGCGCTTCATCCGCGACACCATGGAGCGCTCCTCCGCTTTCACCGCGGTCTCCGGTTGGGGATTGGTAGTTCTCGGCTTCACCGCTCTCGGCGCCGCCTGGTTTGCCGCCCGCCAGCCCTCCGCGTTCGCCTGGCTGCGGGTCTGGCTCGGCGAAGGACTGCTCGCCGTCACCATCGCGCTGCTCTCGATCTTCTGGAAGGCCAACCGCCGCGGCCTGCCTGTCTTTTCCGGCCCCGGCCGAAAAGTCGCTCTCGGACTTCTTCCCCCGCTGATCGCCGGCGCGCTTCTCACGTTCTCGCTTTTCCGGATGGGCCTGCAATCGGCACTGCCCGCCACGTGGCTGCTCCTCTATGGCGCGGGAATTATTACCGGCGGCGCGTTTTCCGTGCCCGCCGTTCCAGTCATGGGCATCTGCTTCATGGTCCTCGGCGGCCTTGCCGTTTTTGGTCCTGCGGCCTGGGGCACATGGTTTCTTGCAGCCGGTTTCGGCGGACTCCATCTTCTCTTCGGAGTTCTCATCGCCAGGAGGCACGGTGGCTAGATCGCTATCTCTGCGCCACCGCGACAAGCACGCCAAGGCCGCAACTCCGCGGCCCGCGCGCGCTCCGCGTGTGCTCGCGCTTCCGGAGCTCGACCGCTTGATTCACGAACGCATTCGCCTCGGCATTATCAGCGCTCTCGCCACCAACGAATCCCTGACTTTCAACGATCTCAAGCGCATCCTCAAAACTACTGACGGCAATCTCAGCGTGCACGCCCGCAAACTCGAAGAAGCCCAATACATTTCCTGCGTCAAGTTTTTCGAAGGCCGCGTCCCGCGCACCGAATACCGCCTCACCCCCGCCGGACGCCGCTCTCTGGCCCAGTATCTCGATCAAATGGAAGAATGGATCCGCGCCACCCGCGAAGCGGACTAGAGCCGCATCCAGGAAGTCAGAAGTCAGAATGCAGAAGTAAAGGCAAAAGCCAAGGCCAAGGGATTTACTTCTTCATTCTGACTTTTGACTTCTGCATTTCCTGTGCGCATCCGATAAGACTTGCAAATTCAGTAGAGCAAATAAAAAAGGCGGCCGGATTTCCGGCCGCCTCAATTTTTCAGCTGGTAGCAGTTAGAACACGTTGATGGTGACGTTGACCGACTGCGTGGTGCCGTCAGAGCCCGTTCCAGTTACCTGGACGGT
>JBEKDY010000236.1:0-6663 GCA_050014115.1 Candidatus Sulfotelmatobacter sp.
ATTCGCGACTACCTGCAAACGCTGGTTGGCGGGGACGACGCCGAGCGCAGCATTGAAGAGTTCAGGCAGCTTTCGGGTCAAGGCCACTCGCAGGGCTGGCGCTTCAATCGCGACGAGATTCATTCCCGGCGGGACAATGCCGGCTCGTAGCTTCTTCGATACGAACGTCCTGATTTACACGGATGACAAAGCGGATCCGGCGAAGCAGCAGCGGGCCCTCGATCTCGTAGCGGAGCACAGGCGCGCGAGGACCGGAGTTGTGTCGCTGCAGGTGCTTCAGGAATATTTCGTCACCGTCACGCGGAAATTGCAAGTGGACGCGCGGGTTGCGCGCCGCAAAGTCGAATTGCTTGCGGAGTTCGACGTGGCCACTCCCGACGTCGCAGATATTCTAGCCGCGATCGATCTGCATCGACTTCACGGATTTTCGTTTTGGGATGCGCTGATTTTGCGCGCGGCCAAACAGGCAGGGTGCAGCGTGCTTTTTTCGGAAGATATGCAGGACACGCGGGAGATTGATGGGGTCCGGATTGTGAATCCGTTCCAGTAGATTCTAAAAGCGACAACTTCCTTCGCACAGCACCCACCGCCTGGATGCAGAACATTGCTGACCCTGATAACTCCTCGAAGGAAGTAGTATCCTGCGTCGTTCAGCGGCGTCCATGGGCCGACGCTCCGCGACATGTAGAGGGACAGCGCGTAGCCAACCGCGCACGCAATATTTGCTGAAAAGAGAAGTTCGTGCAACGCGAGAAGGATGTTTCCTCGTCCAATCCAGAACTTGCTGCTGTGATTCAAATTCATAGGACGAAGTGCGTGCGTCTGGAGCTAGATCCTTAGACACCAGAATTCGGAGAGCAGTTCCACCTGTTCGTTCCAATCGGATTGCTCCCCGAGTGGCTAAAGCCAGATTCCAGCGAACGACTTCACATCGGCACGACTGAAGTCGTGCCCTTCCCGTGTTGTCCCGCAGCTCGCGACTCGGGACTTACTTGCCGGCGCTGGCGACTTTCACTCCGCGCGAGCTGGCGGCGTAGCGCGCGATGCCTTTGTAGAGGGCTTCGGCGATCTGTTCGCGGTAGCCGTCACTGCGGAGTTTTTGTTCGTCGGTGGGACTGCTGACGAAGGAAACTTCTGCCAGAATTCCTGGCATGGACGTCTCGGTCAGGACTACGAAGCTCGCTTCCTTTACGCCGCGGTCGCGAAGTCCGGGATTCCGGGCGGCGAGGGTTCCGTAGAGGGAGCGCTGCACGCTGTCGGCAAGGCGGCGCGACTGCTCGATTTTTTCGTGGAGTTCCGCCGGGGTGAGCGTGACGGCGACGGCGGGCTTGCCGTTCGCGTTGGCCCGCGTGTCTACGTCTTTTGCATTCGGCGCAGAGAAGAAATTCGTGTAATACGTTTCCACGCCGCGCGCTGAAGGCAGATCGCTGTAGTTGGCGTGGACGGAGACGAACAGATCTGCCTGCGCCTGATTGGCGATTCCCGCGCGTTCGTCGAGCGGAATGTAGTTGTCATCCTGGCGCGTGTAGATGATCTCAGCGCCCAGACGGCTTTCCAGCAGCTTGCCCAGCCGCTCGGCCACTTCGAGCACTAGATCTTTTTCCAGCAGGCCGCGACGCCCGACGGTGCCAAGGTCCCATCCGCCGTGGCCGGCATCGACTGCGATACGCAGCTTGGGCACGTGCGCGCGCAACTGCAAATCTTCTTTCGTCGGAGGAGGCACGACGATCGCCATCACGCTCTTTTCCGGTCCGGCGTTTGGAAACAGATCGACCGACGTGTTGGGAGTGGCTCCGATTTTATTAACCTGCAAGACGAGGCGGTAGGGATTCGGCTCCAGACTCACGGAGACTTTCGCGTCAGCCTTGGTCTCGAGCACGATGCGAGTCATGCCCGGCACCGGCTGCGCCACGCGGATGCGGTTGAGCAGCGCGTCGCCGACTTCTAAAGTTCTGCCCGCCCACTCGGGGGCGAGCGCCGTGTCGCGTAGATCAAAGTAGGTGCGGTCAGGACCGCTGATGTGGTGGTACTCATATTGCACCTGATCCTCGAGGTCGATAACGACGGTGGTGGCAGCGTCGGCCGACGACCAGTGGCGGATGCCGGTGACGCGCGGAAATTTCGAAAGTTCCTGCGTGGTGGCTGGGGTCATTGCCGGCTCGGCGGCGGAAAGGGAATCGGCGGCGGGTTGGGACGCACTGGTGTCTGGATTTGCCGAGGAAGCTGCGGCCGATTGACTCGCGGCCGTATTCCCCGACGGCTGCGGGCCGAGCGGTTTCAGCCGCGGCTTGTGCGATTGCACCATGGAGCTGCCCAGCTGTTCGTTGTTCAACTTCAACCAAACTCCGCCTGCGAGTACCGCGATAATCACTACCAGCACAAGCGCGAGTAGAACTCCGTGACGGCTGCTGGCCGCGGCGGGGTGCTCGAGTTCGGTTTCTGGCTCGACGATCTTTTGCTCGGCGAGGGTCACCTCGGCAAGCTTCGGCTCGTCCAGCGTGGGCCCGGGAACAGCAGGCGCATCGAGTATGGCGGCAGCAACTGGCGACTCGACAAGCTTTGGTTCGACAAGTTTTGGTTCAGCTATTTTTCGTTCGACAGGCTTTGGGGCCGTGGGCTTGGGCTCGGCGAACTCCGGGTTGAAGACTTCGGTCTCAGCAATCTTGGCGAGTTCGGGAGCCTTTGGAAGGACAATCTCGCTGATTGCGCTGGCTATGGATTCGGATGTGGATGCGCTCCCGTCGAGCGCAGGTTTTGCACGGAGGTCGGCGACCACGAGCTTCTGCTCGGCTTGCGCTGGCACGATTTCGGGCGCGAGCGGGGCCGACTGCTGCGCAAAATGTTTTTCGGGAGGTACTGCCGGGTGCGGTTCGAGAACACTCGCGTTCGCAACACTCGGGTCCAGAACACCAACGTTCGGCGCTGCATCCAGCTTGGTTGCCGCTACCTGGGCAGCTTCTGCGAAACGGTCTTCGTCCTCGGGCTTGAGCGCTCCGAGGATGATTTCCGCCAGCAACTCCAGGCTGCGCACATCGCTGTCGTTGAAGCCGAAGGGGTCGGCCGAGAAGGCTTCGAGGAGACCAATCACGCGCCGGCGGCCGCAAAGCGGCACCGCCACCATGGAGCGCGCGCCCAGACGGCGGCAGGCTTGCAGATTTACGCGATCGTCGGTTTCGGTATCGTCGGCGCGCACGATCTGCGCGGTGCGGAAGCAGGCGCCGGAAAATGCAGAATCGCGGTCGATGCGGGCGCCAACATCCGGCTTGATTGCGCCCGCCGATGCGCGCAGGACGATGTCATTATTTTCGGCGAGCGCGATGGCGAGGCCGTCCGCGCCGGTGATGGCGATGGCACGCTCCGCCACTAGTTGCAGAACTTCATCGAGAACGAACTGCTCGCCGGATTCAAACTCCGCCAGGGCAATCGCCTCAAACCCGCCGTGCCGCGCAGCTAACGCGCGCCGCCGGCGCACGTGCTCGTGCAGCGCCGAGAACGCGAGCAGTGCCTGCAACGCATCGCGGCCGGAGGGTCGCGGGTCGAAGTCATCGCGGAGGTCATTGCGGTCCAGAGCCGAATGCGTGGCGGGGCTTTTTACCCTCGGCCACGCGGGCGCATTATTCCCGAGGAACTCTCGGGATGCGTCAAGGCCGGGTTTTGTGGGGGTCGTCGCCATTCCGAAACACACTGCTGCCTCTCTAACGTTAACGATCTTTGATCGACAAGGCAATTACTAGGCCATGACCCTTCGGCCCTGTCCTTTGGTAAGCGCGTTCTCGGCCCTTAGTCGGACCGAACAAAGAGCGAACTGTGCATTCGCGGCGTGGGAGCTGGGGTAGAATCCTCCGAACCGGCCAGGTCAATTCACGTTCGTGATCCAAGTCGGAGGCAATGTCACAGAGTTATGTCGGACCCCAAGCAGAAACCTGCGAGTCCCGCGCTCTCCGCAGGAATCGTGCTGGCAATGGTGATGATGGTTGCCGTTCCTGCGGCGATTACTCTGCACAGCGTTCGCTCGCCTGCGACGCTGGTCAGTACAAGCTCAAATCCCTCACCCTATGGTTATACGTGGAGCCTGCTGCTGTTTGTTGTGCCGATCCTCGTAATTCTGCTTTGGTTTCTGCCCAGCGAGGGTCTTCAGATTCCGCAACGCGCTTTCTGGCGAACTATTGTGATTCTGGTTCCCCTCGGCTGGCTGCTCGACTTTCTCTTTGCACAATATTTCTTCTGCTATCCCAATCTGAAGGCGACTCTTGGGATTCACGCGTGGGCGCTGGGCAGGCCCGTTCCTATTGAAGAGCACGTTTTCTACCTGACTGGATTCGTCGCGGTGCTGCTGCTCTATGTGTGGCTGGGAGAGTATTGGTTGGCCGCGTACAGTGTTCTCGATTATCCCGGCGAAGCTCGGAAAATAATTCGTTTACTTCGGTTCCATCCCAGGTCGCTAATAGTCGGAGCGGTTTTGGTCGGTGCAGCATGGTTCTACAAGAGGCATTGGGCTCCCCTGGATGCGCACGGTCGATTCCCCGGGTATTTCGCTTTTCTTGTCGCGGGGGCGCTGGTGCCCTCGATCAGCTTCTTCCCGATTGCTCGGCGTTTTATCAATTGGAGAGCATTCAGTCTGACGGCATTCTTCATGCTACTGATCAGTCTGCTATGGGAAGTCACTCTGGCTCTGCCGTATGGTTGGTGGAATTTTCAGCATCGGCAGATGATCGGACTGTTTATTGGGGCGTGGAACGACCTTCCGATTGAAGAAGTTTGCCTGTGGATCGCTGTGACCTATGCGACCGTGATTATTTTTGAGATTGTGAAACTGTGGCAGGCTTCTGGACGCACCATGAAAAAAGCTTTGTTGGGCGCGAAGGCAGTGCCTGTGACGCGGCTGTGATCCGAACTCATCGTTAAACGGCGCTGCCGCTTACTCCGCGAACCATTCCAGTTACTCCAGTCCCGCCGCACGGGCAGATAAAATTTCGGGAGAGACAGTCTTCGTCCGACCTGCGATTCTCCGGCGGCGAGCATGCATGCAGCATCCACTTCCACGCGTCGGGCCCGCGCGCAACACCGGCAGAACCTCCATACCCTGACATACGTAACTCTGGACGAAGCCAATGGCGGCATCGTTCGCAATCTAAACCACGAAGGTATTGCCATTCAGGCGGTTGGACCTTTGCGGTTGCACCAGCGGGTGCGCGTGCGTTTCGAACTGCGCCATCCGCGGGTCAAGATAGATTCTATGGGGGAAGTGGTTTGGGCAGAAGTCTCCGGACAATGCGGAATTCGCTTTCTGGATCTTTCCTGCGAGGCGGTTCGGCAGATTAACGAATGGATCCTTGGAGACCTGCTGGATTCCGTTCCGTCGCGAAGCAATTCCATCTTTGGCGCCCAGGCTGACGCCCGGGTTGAGAGCGAGAGTGATGGATTGTTATTGTCGCCCAGCGCCCGCAAAGTGATTCAACTCCAACCGGAACGCGCCGTCGGGCCGGAGGTGTCGATGGAGAAGATCGACACGAATTTCGTCGGGGCGAATCTGGTCCGGGCGATCGATACAAAGGTCGATCTGGGTGCGTTTGCGCGCGCTCGGCCCGAACTGGACTGGCTCTCCCGTCCGGTTTCCGGAAGACAGATGGCGTGGACGCTGAATTCGCTGATCGTGTTTGCGGCACTGCTTTTGTTCTCGCTGGTTTTCCTTGCGGTGACTCAGGACCTTCCGCGATGGCCGGTTGACCTGGAAGCGGGAGTCTCGGCCGCCATTTTTGTGAGTGCGTTTTACTGGATATTTTTTCGGCTGCTCGGCGGCTCCAGCCTGGGGGCGCGCCTGGCGAGGCTGGCAGAATCCGATGTCCCCGGCGATAAAGAAGCCAGGGACTGTGCGCGCTTTCGCTGAGAGGAAAGTTCGCGAAGTGGCGCACTTCACACGCGCGATCGAGATCAGACTAATTCTGAAAATATTGTTGCGCCAGCCAGAGTTGCAGCGTCCGCTGCTGACGGGGGGTTACCTTCACGAAGCGGATGCCGACGTTTCCGCGCGCATCCTGCCACGCAACTTCGGCGTGGGCTTTCAACGTATTCTTTGCTCCGGGTAGTTCGAACGAAAGCTGGAAGGGCTTCTTCATTTCCACCGGGGAGTCGGAGTGAACCTGCAGGCCGCCCTGACTCACGTTGACGAGATGCGCCTCAATGGGCGAGTTGCGATTGCAGTTCAACGATACCGGCACTTCCAGACCAGCGCGGTGGTAGCGCAGGCGTCCATCGAGAATCATGTTGCGCGCGGCGGAAAGGGTGCGCACGGCCTGCTCCACGGAAATCGGTTTCTTGAAGGCGAACAACGCTCCGGTCGCTTCCAGGGTTTGCGAGGACGGTGCACCCATAATGACGAGCGGCACGGTGTTCAGCTGACGTTCGCTCTGTTGCAATTCGTGGAGAAACTGGGCGCTGCCGTTGAGATCGCAGTCGACAATCAGGGCGTCGACTTTGGAGCGGGTGAGGCGGCTCATGGCCCGCTGTGGTTCTTGTTCGACGGAGACATCCATGTGAAGACCGCCGAGAATGCACTCGAGAACGCTGACTTCCTGCCAATCGCGAGAAACCACCATCGAGGAAAGAGTCATGAATTAAATCTAGCCCTCGCGGGTACTCTGCCGTAGATAACTAACGTAATGA